>NZ_LGIT01000004.1:300000-487539 GCF_001187865.1 Klebsiella sp. RIT-PI-d | reverse complement strand
GTGTTAGGCCTGCCGCCAGCGTTCAATCTGAGCCATGATCAAACTCTTCAATTTAAGTTTGATGCTCAAAGAATTAAACTTCGTAATGAATTACGTGTTCACTCTGAGACTTGGTATTTCTTTTTTGCCTTTCGGCATTTAAGAATCCGTATCTTCGAGTGCCCACACAGATTGTCTGATAAATTGTTAAAGAGCAGTGCAACGCGGCTTTCGCTCACCGTTGCGAGGTCCCGTATAATACGTTTTCCTCATTCAGAGTCAAGCATTTATTTTCGCTTTTCTCTGCCGGCATTCCCGGAGGAATCCCTGCTGACCCGGCGGTTTGTAATCCGTTGTTCCGTGTCAGTGGAGGCGCATTATAGGGAGTTCTTCGGCGTTGACAAGCATAAATTTAAAATAATTTACCGAGCGCGTTTTTTTTCACCAAACCGCTGCCTATTACACCAGATAATGCTCCAGATGCTGTTTTTATCATCGTATTGCGACACTAATGGCATACTAAAAGGCGTAGAAAAGATTAAGGAACAGCAGTAATGAAGTTAAGTGTCCAGCAGCTGGCTGCTCAAAAGAACCTTTCATATGTGCTGGCAGAGAAACTGGCGCAGAAGATTTTACAGGGGGAGTATGTCCCCGAGAGCATACTGCCTGGTGAAATTGAACTCGGCGAACAGTATGGCGTAAGTCGTACTGCGGTACGAGAGGCGGTTAAAACGTTAACGGCAAAAGGAATGGTATTACCCCGTCCGCGTATTGGTACACGCGTTATGCCGCGAAGCAACTGGAACTTCCTCGATAAAGAACTGCTTTCATGGTGGATGACAGAAGATAACTTCCAGGACGTCGTACAACATTTCCTGGTTATGCGCAGTAGCCTGGAACCGCAGGCATGTTTACTCGCCGCAACCTGTGGGAGTGCCGAACAGAAAGCGCAACTGAATTCATTAATGGAAGAGATGGCAGGACTAAAGCAGCATTTTCAGCGCGACCGCTGGATCGATGTAGATATGGCCTGGCATGAACACATCTATAAGATGAGTGGTAATCCCTTTCTCATCTCCTTCGCGACATTGTTTCAGTCGGTCTACCATATCTACTTCACATCTATTACGCATAACGACGTTATCAAACTTGATTTGCATCAGGCGATTGTTGATGCCATTCAGGACAGCGATGGTCATCGGGCACTGTCTGCCTGTCAGGCGCTACTCAATACGCCAGATCGTGTGCAGATAATAAAGGAGTAAGCATGACCAGGAAAAAAGGGATCAGCATGGCCGGTTTGCCATGGATTGCGGCAATGGCGTTTTTCATGCAGGCGCTGGATGCGACTATATTGAATACCGCCCTTCCTGCCATTGCGCAAAGTCTTAACCATTCACCTCTTGCTATGCAATCAACCATCATCAGTTATACCCTGACCGTCGCGATGTTGATCCCGGTTAGCGGCTGGCTGGCAGATCGCTTTGGCACGCGCTTAGTGTTCATGATTGCGGTCAGCCTGTTCACGCTTGGCTCGCTAGCCTGCGCGCTTTCCAACTCACTCACGATGCTGGTCATCTTCCGTATTGTTCAGGGGATTGGCGGCGCGATGATGATGCCCGTGGCTCGCCTCGCGTTACTACGCGCTTATCCGCGTAGCGAGCTTTTACCGGTTCTCAACTTTGTCACTATGCCGGGCCTGGTTGGCCCCATACTTGGCCCAATGCTTGGCGGAGTGCTGGTAACGTGGGCAAGCTGGCACTGGATTTTCCTGATTAATATCCCGATTGGTATCGCCGGTCTGCTTTATGCACGCAAATATATGCCGAACTTTACAACACCTCGCCGAGGTTTTGACATGGCCGGCTTTTTACTGTTTGGACTGGGACTGGTGCTCTTTTCCAGCGGCATGGAGCTGTTTGGTGAAAAGATCGTAGCGACGTGGATTGCGCTGGCGATTATGGCGCTGAGTGTTGTTCTGTTATTAAGTTACGTTCGCCATGCCCGTCGACATCCCAATCCACTGATTGCTTTGCCAATGTTTAAAACGCGTACTTTTTCCGTCGGTATTGCCGGAAATCTGGCGACGCGTCTGGGAACAGGCTGCGTTCCTTTTCTGATGCCGCTGATGTTACAGGTCGGTTTTGGTTATCCGGCGCTTATCGCGGGTTGTATGATGGCTCCCACGGCTATCGGCTCTATTCTGGCAAAATCAATGGTCACTCAGGTGCTGCGACGTCTGGGCTATCGCCGTACGTTGGTTGGCGTGACCGTCTTTATCGGGCTGATGATTGCCCAGTTCTCGCTACAGTCTCCCGCGTATCCGATCTGGATAATGCTCATCCCACTCTTCATTCTGGGAATGGCGATGTCGACGCAGTTTACCTCGATGAATACCATTACGCTTGCCGATCTGACCGACGAGAATGCCAGTAGTGGTAACAGCATGCTGGCCGTAACGCAGCAATTATCAATAAGTCTGGGGGTAGCAGTGAGCGCGGCGGTGCTGCGGTTCTATGAAGGGTTTGATAATGCCAATACGGTAGAGCAGTTTCACTATACCTTTATTACCATGGGCGCATTAACTGTCGCCTCGGCAGCGGTATTTATGTTGCTGCGCCCTAAAGATGGAAGAAACCTGACAAAAGAACGCCATTAATCGCGCGTCGAGCCGCGAACCACCAGCTCTGGCGTAAGCTGAACCCGCTGCTGCTGTTGATCGGGCTGAGCCATACGATGTATAAGCACATCAATGGCCAGCTCGCCCAGCTCATCTTTCGGTTGATGAATGGTGGTGAGCGGCGGGGTCATATAACGCGCCAGTTCAATATCGTCATACCCCACAATCGCCATATCGTCCGGAATGCGTTTGCCAGCCTGATAAAGCGCCTGATACGCGCCTACGGCCATGGCATCATTTCCGGCAAATACCGCATCAGGCGGAGACGGATGCGCAAGTAATTGCTGCATGGCGGCAAAACCACCGCCAAACTCAAAGTCCCCGGTAATTTCATAGCCTTCAGGAACAGAAAGCGCGGCCCGACGCATGGCTTTACGGTATCCCTCAAGACGCAGGCGGGCAGGCGTTTTGTCCAGCGGCCCGGTGAGGCAACCAATCCGCGTATAGCCCCGGTCAATCAGATGTTGAGTCGCTAAATAGCCGCCCAGTAATGAATTATCCTGAATGAGATCGCTGTCACCATCAAAAGGTGCCCAGTCCATCATTACGGTAGGGACCGAAGGATAGCGCTGCATAATCGCCTGTGAAGGCTGATGGGTTTCAGTACACAGCAGCAGTAATCCATCAACGCGCTTTTGCATCAGCGTCTCAAGATTCTGATTCATTCGCTGCTCGTCACCTTCGGTATTGCACAATACCAGGCTGTAACCGCGTTCAAAACAGCTGCGTTCAACACCGCGTACCAGTTCGGAATAAAAAGGGTTAGAACTGGCGGTAATCAGCATTCCGATGGTCCGGGTCTGATTCAGTTTGAGGCTACGCGCCAGCGCGGAAGGAGCATAGTTTAGTGATTTTATTGCAGCATCCACTTTGTCAGTGATGGCTGCACTGACAAAACGGTCTTTATTGATGACGTGAGAAACCGTTGAGGTGGATACGCCCGCCAGGCGGGCAACGTCCTTCATTGTCGCCACTGATTACCCCTGTTGACGTAAAAACAGGTCAATCTCTTCACGCCACGGTACAGATGGCTGCGCCCCTTTTCGCGTAACCGCAATCGCCGCCGCCGCATGTGCAAAACGAATCGAATCTGCCATCGGTTTGTCTTCCAGCAGCGCGGTGACGAGTGCGCCATTAAAAGTATCACCTGCGGCAATGGTATCGACCGCTTCGACGTGAAATCCAGCAACGCGTTGACCTTCACCTTCAACACTCGCCCAGACACCGCGGCTGCCGAGGGTAATAATGACCGTTTTAATGCCTTTTTCGTGAAGCGCCTGCGCCGCATTCGCTGCATCTTCGTCGTTCCGGACATTAATTCCGGTAAGCTTTTCGGCTTCGGTTTCGTTAGGGGTAATAATGTCGACCAGCGTCAACAGCTCATCGGGTAATGCCTGTGCAGGCGCAGGATTCAATACCACGGTCGTTTGATGCTGATGCGCGATGTTTGCCGCCGCCAGTACGCTTTCAATAGGTGATTCGAGTTGCATTAGTAACGTTGACGCCTGCGCAATACGATCTCGCTGAGCCTCAACCAGAGAAGGTGAGAGGGCCGCATTAGCACCCGCATGGATCCCGATCACATTCTCCCCCTCGCCGTTGACGAAAATCAGCGCGACACCGGTGGATTCGCCCGCAATAGTGCTGACTGGCTCAATGTCTACGTTATCGCTAATCAGCTGCGTGCGAATGCGTTCCCCGGTGTCATCATCTCCGGTACAGGCAATAAACGCGATATTGGCTCCGCTACGTCCGGCGGCCACCGCCTGATTCGCACCTTTACCGCCAAACGCAATTTGATACTGGTTACCAATAACGGTTTCACCAGGTGTCGGGAAAGTATTGAGATTAAGAATGTGATCGGCATTAATGCTGCCGAGGACGACGAGATTGCCTGCTGTTTTCATATCCGGAGTGTCCCTTAACATGCGCCACCAGATGGATGGCGCACGTCCTGCTTTTATAAATTACTGTTTGATAACCAGCTTCAGATCAACCGGATATTTTGCCTGGACCTTTTCACCTTTCAGCACTTTATCTGCCGTTTCGATACCTTTCGCGCCAATCTGTTCCGGTAACTGGGCAATAGTTGCAGCCAGTTTGCCATCATTTACCGCTTTTTCGCCATCCGGCGTACCGTCAAATCCGACAACCATCACATCAGATTTACCGGCGGTTTGCAGGGCACGCAGTGCGCCCAGTGCCATTTCGTCGTTCTGCGCAAATACCGCTTTGACATCAGGATGTGCGGTCAGCAGGTTCTGCATAACGTTCAGACCTTTAGTGCGATCGAAGTCGGCAGGCTGGCTGGCCAGAACGTTAAATTTGTGGGCAGCAACGGCCTGCTGGAAGCCTTCACCACGCTCACGCGCGGCAGAAGTACCGGCAATTCCCTGAAGCTCAATGACTTTCGCGCCTTCGCCTGCTTTTTTGGCAATATAGTCTCCGGCGATTTTGCCGCCCAGCACGTTATCGGATGCAATATGGCTGACAACGTCGCCTTTGGCAGCCTGACGATCCAGCGTAATAACTGGAATGTTTGCCTGATTTGCCATCTTAACCGCGTTACCGACTGCATCAGAATCCGTTGGGTTAATCAGCATGATTTTGGTGCCACGAACCGTTAAATCCTGAACGTTAGCTAACTCTTTGGCCGGGTTATTCTGTGAATCCAGTACGACCAGGTTATAGCCCAGTTTGTCCGCTTCTTTCTGTGCGCCATCTTTAAGAGAGACAAAGAAAGGGTTATTTAGCGTAGAGACCACCAGCGCAATAGTATCCTTCGCCATCGCGTTTGCACTGACCGTCGCACTCAGTGCAACAGCAGAAACCAGAGTTGCCAGTTTTTTCATGTTCATATTTAAGATGTCCTGTAGTGTCATTATTACTGCTTTTTGTTGTCGACCAGTACCGCCAGCAAAATCACCACTGCTTTGACGATCATCTGGTAATAAGAAGAAACACCTAACAAATTTAAGCCGTTATTCAGGAAGCCAAGGATGAGTGCACCGATCAGCGTCCCGACGATACGCCCCTTGCCACCGGCCAGACTGGTTCCGCCCAGTACCACGGCGGCGATAGCATCCAGCTCATACCCCGTGCCCGCCGTTGGCTGTGCAGAAGAGAGACGCGCAACTTCGATAATGCCTGCCAGCGAGGCCAGCAGACCGCTCAATGAATAGACAATGATTTTGATTTTATTAACGCTAATCCCGGATAAGCGCGTTGCTGATTCATTCCCGCCCAGCGCATAGATATAGCGGCCCAGACGTGTGTGATGAAGCATGTACCAGGCAGCGAGGAAGACAATACCCATGATCCAGACCGGCGTTGGAATGCCGAGAGGACGACCAATACCGAACCAGCCAAACAGATCGGCGTTATCCGTAAAACCGGTATTAACCGGGCTACCATTGGTGTACACCATCGTCACGCCACGCAGCAGCAGCATCATGACCAGGGTCGCAATAAATGCCTGCACGCGTCCTTTCGCCACAATCATGCCGGTCAGACCGCCAATCGCCGCACCAAGTGCCAGCGAAGCAGCAACGGCTACCAGCGCGTTGACTTCGATACCGACAATTGATGCCGCTACCGCACCGGTAAGTGCCATCAGGGAGCCGACAGACAGGTCGATACCCGATGTCAGGATCACCAGCGTCATCCCCACCGCCATAATGGCGTTAACGGAGGTTTGCTGAAGGATGTTGAACAGGTTATTGACGGTAAAAAAGTTCGGACTCATGGTAGAGACAATCGCGATCAGCACCAGTAAAGCGATCAGCGATTTTTGCTCCATCAGCCACGCTTTAGTGAAATAACGGCGACCAGAAACAGCCTGGGTTGTCATTTTATTACTCCTGATTCACGCGATTAAGCTTGCCGACGGCGGCAGCCATTAATACTTCCTGAGTGGCCTGTTCGCGAGTGAATTCCCCGCCGTTGTGGCCTTCGTGCATAACCATAATACGATCGCTCATGCCCAGGACCTCTGGCATCTCAGAAGAGACCAGAATGATGCTCAGGCCTTCAGCCTTAAACTGATTGATAAGCTGATAAATCTCTTTTTTAGCGCCGACATCCACACCGCGCGTCGGCTCATCCAGAATCAGGACTTTAGGTCGCGTCATCAGGCCGCGGGCAATCGCCACTTTTTGCTGATTGCCTCCGGAAAGCAGACCAATAGCCTGCTCCATTGACGGCGTTTTAACATTGAACAGGCGGATAAAATCACCCACCGCCTGCTGTTCATCTTTATGTTTCAGGCTGCCGCCAGTACGGCTAAAATAGCGCAGTGCCGTCAGGGACATATTCTCTTTGACGGACATACCCAGTACGAGGCCGTCGCGCTTACGATCTTCAGAGATATAGACAATCCCATTGGCCAGACCATCCTGCGGGGTACGCGTCACCACGTCCCGACCATTCAGCGTAACGGAGCCGCCGGTTCGCGGTAGCGCACCGTACAATACTTTCATCAATTCAGTACGTCCGGCGCCCATCAGTCCGGCTACACCGAGGATCTCACCTCTACGCAGGGAAAAAGAGACGTTGTCGACGCCCGGTCCGCTGAGGTTATCCACTTTCAGAAGCATATTTCCCGGCATTTTATCTAGCCGTGGATACTGATCTTCCAGCTTGCGGCCCACCATCATTTCAATCAGCGTATCTTCGGTCAGACTTGAGACGTCACGCTCGGCAATGAACTGCCCGTCGCGAAACACGGTAACGTCATCGCAAATCTCGAAGATCTCTTTCATTCGGTGGGAAATATAAACAATACCCCGCCCCTGCGCTTTAAGTTCGCGGATCACGCGAAACAGGGAGTCGGTTTCGGTATCGGTAAGGGCATCGGTCGGTTCATCCATAATGATGACCTTCGACTCGAAACTCAGTACTTTGGCTATTTCAACCATCTGCTGATCGCCAATCGATAATTCACCCACCAGCCGATCGCTCTTAAAGCGCAGGTTAAGTTTTGCCAGCAGGGTATTGGCTTCGGCATACATCTTTTTCCAGTCGATTTTGCCAAACCGATTAACGAATTCACGCCCGAGGAAAATGTTTTCCGCAATAGTAAGCTGCGGGATCAGGTTCAGCTCCTGGTGGATGATGCCGATCCCGGCTTCCTGAGAGGATTTAGGCCCGGTAAAAGTAGTTTCTTTGCCCAGCCATAACAGTGAACCCGCATCGCGTGTATAGATGCCGGTCAGCACTTTCATCATGGTGGATTTACCCGCGCCATTTTCGCCTACCAGCGCCATAACGCGGCCTGAATAGACGTTTAACGCCGCGCCGGAAAGCGCTTTAACGCCGGGGAACGCTTTATCGATCCCGTTGAGTTGCAGTAATGCGTCCATGATGGCCTCAGAAGGTCACGCCAGCACAGAGAATAATATTCGCAAACGGAGAACACTCTCCGCTGCGAATAACCGCCTGGCTATCTGCGGTCTGTTTTTTAAAGTCTTCGTGCGATATATAACGCACTTCTATGGTATTTCCCTGGTGTTGTTGCAGCTGCCCGATATGATCGAGCAACGTTTCGTGGAGCTGTGGATTGTGCTGCTTAATTTCAGTTGCGAGGATAGCGGTCTCAACCTGCATTTCATGGGTCACGACATCCAGTACCTGCATAAAGCTGGGGACCCCCTGAGTTAATGCCATATCAATACGCAATGTGCTGGACGGAACAGGTAAGCCCGCATCACAAACTACCAGCGTATCGGTATGCCCTAACTGAGCGATAACCGAAGAAATTGCAGAATTCAGCACCGTACCTTTTTTCATTTTCAAGCTCCACTAGCGAAACGTTTCGCTGAATAGAGTGTAGCGCGATCGTTGAGCATAAAACCATCGCAGGGTTACAGAAATGTGATCGCCGTCGAAACGTTTCGTTAACGCAATCTGAAAGGAGCGTAGAGGGGGAATAAGTTAGCTGCACACGACCCGGCGTGCAGCTAACCTACCGGACATACAGAACGCCGCCCGGCAGGTTAGGCCCGATTAAATCTCGACCTGGGTACCCAGCTCAATCACCCGGTTAGGCGGGATCTCAAACTGGTCCGGCGCACGTAACGCATTGCGCTGGAGTAGCAGAAAGAGTTTCCCGCGCAGGCGCAGGTAGAGCGGCCGCTTGCCAATAATTAATGACTCATGCGACATAAAGAACGAGGTTTCCATCATCCGGCAGCTTAAACCTTCCAGACCGCAGCGGTGGAATACCTCTTCCACGTTAGGGGTTTCACGCCAGCCATAGCTGGCAACCACTCGCCAGAAGGTTGGTGACAGCTGCTCGATTTGTACGCGCTTTACGTTATGCACGTAAGGCGCATCTTCTGTACGCAATGTCAGCAGGATCACCCGCTCATGCAGGACCTTGTTGTGCTTGAGATTATGCATCAGCGCAAACGGAATGACATTCAGCGCGCGGGACATATATACCGCAGTACCCGGCACGCGGATGGGTGGCGACTTCTCTAACGAGGCAATCATCGCTTCCAGCGAGTTACCGTGCTCATGCATACGGCGCAGCAGACGGAAACGCTCACTTTTCCACGTTGTCATAATGGTAAACATGACAAGTCCCAGACTTAATGGCAGCCAGCCGCCGGAAACAATCTTATCCAGATTAGCCGAGAACAGCGGGATATCAATACACAAGAACGCCACCAGAATAAACGCCACCAGGAACTTGTTCCAGTGCCAGTTTTTACGCGCGACCGTGGTGGAAAGGAACGTGGTTAATACCATGGTTCCGGTAACCGCGATACCGTAAGCCGCCGCCAGATTACTGGAGTGTTCGAAACTGACAATAACAATCACAACCGCGGCATACAGCAACCAGTTAACGAATGGGATATAAATCTGCCCTGATTCCATTTCAGAGGTATGAATAATCCGCATTGGCGACAGATAGCCCAGACGCACCGCCTGACGGGTCAGCGAGAAGACGCCGGAAATCACCGCCTGCGACGCAATAACCGTTGCCAGCGCAGAGATAATCAGCAGCGGGATCAGCGCCCATTCTGGTGCCAGCAGGAAGAACGGGTTTTTAATTGCCTCCGGGTGGCGCAACAAGAGCGCACCCTGACCAAAATAATTCAGAACCAGGGAAGGTAATACCACCGAAAACCAGGCCAGCCGAATCGGCAGTTTGCCAAAGTGTCCCATGTCCGCATACAGCGCTTCAACGCCGGTAATCGACAGCACGACCGCCCCAAGCGCGACAAAAGAGATAGTTTTATATTCAAGGAAGAAATGTACTGCCCACATCGGATTCAGCGCATGCAGCACATCCGGGTTAGCAATAATGCTGCGTATCCCCAACACGGCCAAAATAAGAAACCAGATCAGCATAATAGGCGCGAAAAGCTTACCGACTATGCCGGTACCGTGCTTTTGGATCATAAACAGCAGGGTAAGAACCATGATGGAGAGGGGAACCACCCACGAATCCAGCTGTGGCGCAACAATTTCCAGACCTTCAATCGCCGACATCACCGATATCGCAGGCGTAATAACCACTTCGCCATAAAAAAAGCTACCGCCAATCAGCCCCATGATCACCAGCACCGAGGTCATTCTGGCCGACGTATTACGCCCTGCTAATGACATCAGCGTCAGTATCCCGCCCTCTCCGGCATTGTCTGCCCGCATGACGAAGGTCAGATATTTAATAGAAACGACAAAAATGAGAAGCCAAAAAATCAGCGACAGAAAACCAAACACGGCATCGCGTTCTACGCCAAAACCGAACTGGCCGGAAAGACATTCACGCAGTGTATAAAGTGGGCTGGTGCCAATATCACCGTAGACAACCCCAATGGCTGCGAGCGTTATCGCAGACAATGATTGCTTATTATCAGTGCTCATAGACAGTTCTTATGTTGAAATAAGGAATGTGCGCGTAATCCCTTGGCCCACAAAAAACGCACAGTATGCATGATAAATGGCAAAATCGTACCCCTAAGTGAAGTCGGGTTAACCTGGCTCAAAAAATGAGTCTGCCCTCCCGTCTATTACCGGCCTTACGCTAAAACGCTATACTCGCATTTTACCGCTGTAAAAAAGCAGAAGGACGAAACTTGATTATGGCTCAATCACATCTGTTAGCAGAAAGAATTTCCCATTTAAGCAGTGCCCTGGAAAAAGGACTTTTTGAGCGCAGCCACGCAATTCGCCTTTGTTTGCTGGCGGCATTAAGCGGTGAAAGTGTTTTCCTGTTAGGCCCGCCAGGCATTGCCAAAAGCCTGATTGCCCGCCGTCTGAAATATGCCTTTCAACATGCGCGTGCGTTTGAGTATCTGATGACGCGTTTTTCCACGCCGGAAGAAGTCTTCGGTCCACTGTCTATCCAGGCATTAAAAGACGAAGGTCGCTATGAGCGTCTTACCGCAGGCTATCTGCCAGAAGCGGAAATTGTTTTTCTGGATGAAATCTGGAAAGCAGGTCCGGCAATTCTCAATACGCTGTTAACCGCCATTAACGAACGGCATTTTCGCAACGGCGCGCATGAGGAAAAAATTCCAATGCGCCTGCTGGTGGCTGCCTCTAACGAACTGCCGGAAACAGACAGCAGTCTGGAAGCGCTGTACGACCGTATGCTCATCCGCCTGTGGCTGGACAAAGTGCAGGAGAAAGGCAACTTTCGCGCCATGTTAACCGCTCAGCAGGATGAGCACGAAAATCCGGTCGCCGCCAATTTACAAGTGACTGACGAAGAGTTTGCCCAGTGGCAGATCGATATCGGTAAAATCACGTTGCCGGAGAGCGTTTTTGAACTGATCTTTTTACTGCGCCAGCAACTTGATAATTTGCCCGCTGCACCGTACGTTTCCGATCGTCGCTGGAAAAAAGCTATTCGTCTGCTTCAGGCCAGCGCCTTTTTTAGCGGGCGTGATTCGATCGCACCGATTGACGTGATCCTGCTGAAAGACTGCCTGTGGCACGACGCGGAAAGCAAAAATCTGCTCCAGCAGCAGCTCGAAATATTGATGACCGGACACGCCTGGCAACAACAATCTCTGCTGACGCGCCTGGGGGCAATAACCCAGCATCGCATTCAGTTGCAACAGCAGCAAAGTGATAAAACCGCACTGAAGGTGCTGCGTCAGGGCGGCCTGTTTAGCCGAAAACCGCATTATGAATTGCCGCCTGAGATAAAGGGAGACGTGATTACTCTGCTGCTGCAAAAACCGCTAAAACTGCACGATTTGAACGTGGTTCATATCACGCTGGAGCGAACGGCACTGGAAAGCTGGCTGGAAAAAGGGGGCGAGATCCGCGCTAAACTTAATGGCATTGGCTTTGCGCAGGTTATTAACCTTGAGGTAGATGCCAGCCAGTATCTGGTTGCGCGCGACATTAGTCTTCAGGAAACACGGCTTGCGCTGCCAGGCCTTTCCCAGGAAAACGTGCCGGAAGAGATTAAACAGCAGCTCGATGCGCTGGACGATCAGTGGCATCAGCAACATACCCGGTTCAGCGAGCAGCAAAAGTGTCTGTTCATCACTGCGGACTGGCTGGGACGTATTGAAGCCAGCCTGCAGGACGTCGGAGAGCAGATCAAACAGGCTAAACAATGCTAAACCTGGATACGCTAAATGTCCTGTTGGCCATTGGTGAAGAGGGATTGATCGAAGAGACCATTCTTGTATTAATGGCCTCTCCTGTACTGGCACTCTTTTTTGAAAAATTCCCGCGGCTGAAAAATGCGGTGACTGACGATATTCCTCGCTGGCGTGAAGCGTTAAAAAACAGCCTTAAAGAAACCCATGTTTCACCGGAGCTGACCGAAGAAGTGCTCTGTTATCAGCAAACTCAGTTGCTTTCTACTTCACAATTTATCGTTCAGTTACCGCAAATTCAGACGCTGTTAAATAGGGTTAGCTCACCTTATTACGCTCAGGCCAGGCGGCTGGTGGAAGAAAACCCTGTATTTACCCCTGCACTGCACACGCTATTCCTACAGCGCTGGCGGCTAAGTCTGGTGGTTCAGGCCACCACGCTGAATCAACAGCTTCTTGAAGAAGAACACGATAAGCTGCTTAACGAAGTGCAGGAGCGCATGACATTAAGCGGTCAGCTTGAACCGGTACTGGTGGAAAATGACACTGCCGCAGGTCGGCTGTGGGACATGAGTGCCGGCAAACTTCAGCGCGGCGATTATCAATTGATCGTCAAATATGGCGATTTTCTGACGCAGCAACCAGAACTGATACAGCTCGCTGAACAGCTTGGCCGCTCGCGTGAAGCCAAATCAATCCCTAAAAAAGATGCGCCGATGGAAACCTTTCGTACTTTAGTACGCGAGCCATCACACGTGCCGGAGCAGGTCGATGGCATCATGCAGAGCGATGATATTCTGCGTCTGCTGCCGCCTGAGCTGGCGACTCTGGGCATCACGGAACTCGAATATGAATTTTATCGACGGCTGCTGGAAAAACAGCTTTTAACCTATCGTTTGCACGGCGAGGCGTGGCGGGAAAAAATCGCTGAGCGCCCGGTCATTCATCAGGATGTTGACGAGCAGCCGCGTGGGCCTTTTATTGTTTGCGTCGATACATCAGGCTCTATGGGCGGGTTCAATGAGCAGTGCGCTAAAGCGTTTTGCCTGGCATTGATGCGGATCGCACTCGCCGATAATCGCCGCTGCTTCATCATGCTCTTTTCAAGCGAGGTCGTGCGCTATGAACTCAGCGGACCTCAGGCAATTGAGCAGGCAATCCGTTTTCTCAGTCAGCGCTTTCGCGGCGGTACGGATATGGCGAGCTGTTTTCGCGCCATCATTGAGCGAATGCAGGGGCCGGAATGGGCCGATGCTGATGCAGTGGTGATTTCTGATTTCATCGCCCAGCGACTGCCGGACGAGGTAGTAAATAAGGTAGGAGAACTGCAGAGGGTTAATCAGCACCGTTTTCATGCCGTGGCGATGTCGGCACAGGGTAAACCCGGTATCATGCGCATTTTCGATCATATCTGGCGCTTTGATACCGGACTTCGCAGTCGCCTGTTACGGCGCTGGCGGCGCTAATTACAGTAGCGCAGAGACGCTTTCACGAACCTGCGCGGGCCACACGCCACACTGAACCTGGCCAATATGCGGTAACTGTAGCAACAGCATTGTCAAACGCGACTGCCCAATACCGCCGCCAATAGTCTGCGGCATTTCACCGCGCAGCAGCGCCTGATGCCACTCGAGCTTCAGGCGATCTTCATCACCCGTTAATGCTAACTGGCGTTTTAGCGTTTCGGCATCCACGCGGATCCCCATAGAAGACAGTTCAAAAGCATCTTCCAGAATCGGGTTCCAGACCAGAATATCACCGTTCAAACCAGCACAGCCGGAAGCGCTGGCTGAACTCCAGTCATCATAATCTGGCGCACGAACATCGTGACGCTGCCCGTCAGACAGTTTTCCACCGATACCGATCAGGAATACCGCGCCCAGCTCTTTCGCGATCGCCCGTTCACGCCCTTTAGCATCAAGATCCGGGAAACGGGACAGCAGATCCTGACTATGAACAAAGTGGATCCGATCTGGCAGGAACGGTGTCAGACCAAATTCTTTACTCACTGCCGCTTCGGTCGCTTTAATACCGGACCAGATAGCCTCAACGGTAGAATGCAGCGTGGCAATGTGACGTTCGCCATCACCCATCACGCGTTCCCAGTCCCACTGATCAACATAAACGGAATGAATGGCGGTCAGTCGGTCTTCATCGGGGCGAAGGGCTTTCATGTGCGTGTATAGCCCTTCGCCCGCGCTGAAGTCGTGTTGTCCCAGGGTTTGACGTTTCCATTTCGCCAGTGAGTGAACCACTTCGAAACAGGCGTCTGGCAGCGTTTTCACTTTAACCTGCACCGCTTTTTCACAGCCCGATAAGTTATCCTGCGTTCCGTCCCCGACACGGCTCAGAATCGGAGCCTGTACTTCAATCAGGCCCAGTTTCTCTTCCAGCTGTCGGGAAAAGTGGGATTTAACGAAACTGATCTGGCGTTGTTTTGCGATATAAGCGGTTTTCATTTTTATACTCCTGCGTCCTGTTGGATATGATTAAGCAACAAAAAGCGGGTGCAATTCAATAATCCACAAAGAAAAAGCCATCCTGACTTTTGATTCGTTAAAATAATGCGCTAAAATAGACAGAATCATTATTCTTCATAAGAAAAAGCTATGGAAAATTATCAAATCGACAATCTGGATCGCAGCATTCTGGATGCCCTGATGGAAAATGCCCGTACTGCCTATGCTGAATTAGCCAAGCAGTTTGGCGTCAGTCCGGGGACCATTCACGTTCGTGTGGAAAAGATGAAGCAGGCAGGCATTATTACCGGCGCACGCATTGATGTCAGCCCCAAAAAGCTGGGTTACGATGTAGGATGCTTTATCGGTATCATTCTAAAGAGCGCAAAAGACTACCCTTCTGCGCTGGCAAGGCTGGAAAGCCTTGATGAAGTGACCGAAGCGTATTACACCACCGGTCACTACAGCATCTTTATTAAAGTTATGTGCAAATCGATCGATGCGCTACAGCATGTTCTGATTAATAAGATCCAGACAATCGATGAAATTCAGTCAACTGAGACACTAGTCGTGCTGCAGGATCCGATATGCCGTCCTGTTCGTCCTTGATCCTGGCCTGATTCTTCAACAGAAGAAGGTGTTGTCTTTCTGGCGGCTTGCTGGACAGCTATTTCATTCGCTAAATCCTGCTTTGCTTTCATCAGTTCCAGCCGCGCTTCCTGCACTTTGCCACCTACATCCAGCTCAGTACGATCCCCTACTTCATTTTCAGGAAGATTGAGGTATTCAGTTTGCAACTCATCCAGTTGACTTTCTGCAAACTCATACTTAGTGGCGGCGACAAATACTTTTGCCTGCGCAACATTTAATGAGGCGATCTGTAAGGCATCAACTTTTTTACCGGATTTGATTGCGGCCTCGGCTAACAAGGCTTCTTTTGCGCTAAGCCTGTCTTGCGCTTTTTGAGGATTTTTAGAGGCGTTATTAGCCTCAGTTTTTGCTTTATCGACATCGTCTTGTGCTTTATTCACTTCTGCCTGAACTTTTTTAAAGGATGCCAGAGCTGAATCATATTTTTCAGTTGCCTTTTGCAAAAAGGCAACCGCGCTCTCATGCCTCATTTCCAGGACTTTATTGGGATTTTGTAGTATATCGATTGTGGTCTGGTTCATGGCCTTACTCTCAGCATGACGACTGGACATATATCCCAGCGTTCCAACACCGATAAGCGCAATTCCAATACCAATGGCTGCCGGATTAGCGGTTAAACCGCCAATCGCCGTCGTGGCGATCCCAACACCAGCAATCAGTTTAGGGTGAGATTTAACAAAGTTAATAGGCACATTGACGACTTTTTTTAACGTAGCGGCAAATGTGTTGACTTTAGAACCTATGCTCGACTGTTTAATATCACTGTATTTTCCTTCGACGGCGTCTTTCGCGTGGGATGCCGCAGCAGAAATACGGTAATAACCTGATGCAACAGCGTTTGAAACTGGCATAAAATTTTCCTTTTATATTATATAGATATTATAGTTAACATACTCACTCCACTTTTACGCTGGAGAGTTGGCCTCATCAAAGAACGTACCCATTAGCTTTTTCTTTTCCTTATCCCTTGCCTCATTCGCTACCTCATTCACTACCTCATTGAGTGCACCAATGACCACCTCCTTAATTGAATCCTTGATTGCCTTATCGATTGCCTGATTGATTTCCTCCTTGATTGCCTCATACTTTGCCTCATCAACTACTTCATTCGTTGCCTCATTAATTACCTCATAATCTGCCTTATCATTTTCCTGATAAATTTCCTTATACCCTGCCTCATTGGTTGACTTATTCGTTGCCTCATTCATTGCCTTATTCTCAGCATGAATATTGGACATATATCCCAGCGTGCCGGCAGCAGTAAGCGCCATTCCTATACCCATGGCAGTCGACTTATCGGTCAGACCACCAATCGCTGTCATTGCAATTCCAATGCCGGCAATCAGTTGGGGTTGAGATTTAAAGAAGTCAAAAGGCACATTAACTACTTTTTTTAATGTGGCGGCAAATGAGCTGAATCTGGAGCCTGCGTTTGCCTGTTCACTATTACTGGATTGTATTCTGCTAACGTTTCGGGTATGAGATACAGTAGCAAAATGAATGTTATTAAATGATCGATTGGCGCTGGTGCATAGCATGATTCTCTCCTTCTTATACGAATAACTGAATATATTCAGAAACCCGCAGTCCATATTTCAAATAATGCTCGACAGAGAATATATAAACTTTTCTTCATACTCATATTATCCACAGGTAGATCCCAGCTCGTCCACAGAGTACAATAGCGCCTCTTTAACAGGATGAGCTTCTTATGGCAGACATAACTCTTATTAGCGGCAGCACGCTTGGTGGTGCCGAATATGTAGCGGATCACCTGGCTGAAAAGCTTGAAGATGCCGGTTTTTCTACCGAAACACTACATGGTCCACTACTGGAGGAACTGTCCGCTGCCGGGATCTGGTTGGTTATCTGCTCCACACATGGTGCGGGCGATCTGCCTGACAACATCCAGCCTCTTTTTGACGATCTTAAAGCACAACATCCAGACCTTAGTCAGGTCCAATTTGGTGCTATCGGTTTAGGCAGTCGGGAATATGACACGTTCTGTGGTGCGATCGAGAAACTGGACGCTGAAATGAAGATCTGCGGAGCCAAACAGATCGGCGAAACGCTGAAGATCAACGTGCTTGAACATGACATTCCAGAAGATCCGGCAGAAATTTGGCTCGGCTCATGGATTAATTTACTCAAAAATGATTAAAGATCGTGCGATCAACTGTGGATAACTATGCTTAAAAGCTATGATCAACCGGTAGTTATCCAGAGAATAACGTTTGTTCACTTTTTGAGTTGTGCATAACCCGCCCTTTTGATCCCAGCTTATACTGAGCAGGATCACCGATCATTCACAGCTAACGATCCTTCCTAAAGATATGATCTTTAACAGAGGATCGGACTTATCCACAAGAGATGGCGATCCTAATAAGAGATCATAATAGAAAAGATCTCTATATAAAGATCTTCTTTATTTAATAGTCAGGATCGTGGTGCTTTCTCGATCGACTAAAGTTGAGTAGAATCCACGGCCCGGGCTTCAATCCTTTTCACCACCGCTTTACGCGAGGCAAATCACCATGTTTTATCAGGATCCTTTTGACGTCATCATCATTGGCGGGGGTCATGCAGGCACTGAGGCTGCAATGGCCGCAGCACGCATGGGTCAGCAGACCCTTCTCTTGACGCATAATATCGACACGTTGGGGCAGATGAGCTGCAATCCGGCCATTGGCGGCATTGGGAAAGGACACCTGGTAAAAGAAGTCGATGCACTTGGCGGATTGATGGCAAAAGCGATCGATCATGCAGGCATTCAGTTTAGGATACTAAACGCAAGCAAAGGTCCTGCTGTACGGGCCACGCGAGCGCAGGCAGATCGTGTGCTTTATCGGCAGGCGGTGCGTACTGCCCTGGAGAATCAGCCTAACCTGATGATCTTCCAGCAGGCGGTCGAAGATCTGATCGTCGAAAACGATCGTGTCGTCGGTGCGGTGACCCAAATGGGGCTTAAATTCCGGGCGAAAGCTGTCGTGCTGACAGTCGGAACATTTCTCGACGGTAAGATCCATATTGGACTGGATAATTATAGCGGTGGCCGTGCTGGCGATCCGCCGTCAATTTCCCTTTCACAGCGTCTGCGGGAACTGCCACTGCGTGTTAACCGCCTGAAGACGGGTACGCCACCACGAATTGATGCACGTACTATCGATTTTAGCGTACTGGCACAGCAACACGGCGATAACCCGACGCCAGTATTTTCGTTCATGGGATCGGTGGATCAGCATCCGCGTCAGGTGCCGTGTTATATCACCTACACTAACGAAAAAACGCACGATGTGATCCGTGCTAATCTGGATCGCAGCCCGATGTATGCTGGCGTCATTGAAGGGATCGGCCCGCGTTACTGTCCTTCTATCGAAGACAAAGTTATGCGCTTTGCCGATCGTAACCAGCACCAGATCTTCCTGGAGCCGGAAGGGCTTACCTCGAATGAAATTTACCCGAACGGAATTTCCACTAGTCTACCATTCGATGTACAGATACAAATCGTCCGTTCAATGCAGGGCATGGAAAACGCAAAAATTGTTCGTCCTGGTTATGCCATCGAGTATGACTTCTTCGATCCGCGTGACCTGAAGCCAACGCTTGAGAGTAAATTTATCCACGGGCTGTTTTTTGCAGGTCAGATTAACGGTACGACCGGTTACGAAGAAGCTGCTGCTCAGGGGCTGCTGGCAGGACTTAACGCCGCACGCTATTCTGCTGAAAAAGAGGGCTGGGCACCGCGTCGCGATCAGGCTTATCTGGGCGTGCTGGTTGACGATTTGTGTACCCTGGGTACCAAAGAGCCGTACCGCATGTTTACTTCACGTGCCGAGTATCGCCTGATGCTACGTGAAGATAACGCCGATCTGCGTTTGACTGAAGCGGGTCGCGAATTAGGCCTGGTAGACGATGCGCGTTGGGCACGTTATAACGAAAAACTGGAAAACATTGAGCGCGAACGTCAGCGTTTAAAAGCAACCTGGGTTTCGCCGTCAGCTGAGGCTGCACCCGAAGTGAACGCTCACCTTGCTGCGCCGCTTTCTCGTGAAGCGAACGGCGAAGACCTGTTGCGCCGCCCGGAAATGACCTATCAACAATTGACTACTCTGTCACCATTTGCGCCAGCGCTGGATGATATGCAGGCAGCAGAACAGGTTGAGATTCAGGTTAAATACGAGGGCTACATTGCGCGTCAGCAGGATGAAATCGAAAAACAGCAGCGCAATGAGAATACCCTGCTGCCTGCCACCCTCGACTATCGACAGGTTTCCGGACTCTCGAACGAGGTGATCGCCAAGCTTAACGATCATAAACCGGTATCTATCGGCCAGGCATCGCGTATTTCAGGGATCACGCCTGCTGCAATTTCGATTTTACTGGTCTGGCTAAAAAAACAAGGAATGCTGCGTCGCAGCGCCTGATAATTTAAAAAGTGCCCGGTAAGCAGTGCTTATCGGGCCTGTGACGTGTTCTGCCGCCGGTTAAGGCAAACAATGACAGGTATTTACCGTGCTTAATAAACTCTCTCGTCTGCTGGATAAAGCAGACATTTCGCTCTCCGATCACCAGAAAAACCAGCTTGTGGCCTATGTGAATATGCTGCATAAGTGGAATAAAGCGTACAACCTGACGTCCGTGCGTAACCCGGATGAAATGCTGACTCGTCATATTCTCGATAGTGTTGTTGTGGCACCCTATCTGGAAGGAACGCGGTTTATCGATGTTGGAACGGGACCGGGCTTACCGGGAATTCCACTCTCCATCGTGCGACCTGAGGCAAATTTCACGTTGCTGGATAGCCTTGGCAAACGGATACGATTTCTGCGCCAGGTACAGCATGAGCTACAGCTTACCAATGTGCAGCCCGTACAGAGCAGGGTAGAGGACTTCCCCGCTGAACCGCCATTTGATGGCGTCATCAGCCGTGCATTTGCCTCACTGACTGATATGGTTCAGTGGTGTCACCATTTGCCTGGCGACAACGGACGGTTCTATGCGCTTAAAGGCCAGCTGCCGGACGACGAGATTGCTCACCTTCCCCTTGAATTTGCTGTCGAATCTGTTATTAAGCTCCGCGTTCCCGAGCTTGAAGGTGAGCGCCATCTTGTGCTTTTGGGCCACAATAAAATTTAATTTTTATCAAAAAAAGTCGAAAAAAAATGCCTGATATGATGTTAAATATTTTAGTGATAAATAAGGACTGGTCAGGTTTGATTTAACTGTGGCTTAACGAGATGTTTTCTTGTTGTTAACTACGCTCTTTTTGTTAACCATGAAAGTAGTCAACATGGAAAATATCAGCCTGCTATAAATAAGCCAACTGAACGGTATTGATTTGTTAAATATTTATTATGAATGTCAATATAGACTTTAGGGTAAAAATGGTGCTGTTTTGAGCGATTTTACTGTTTTTAGCTCGTAATATCATAGAGATGGATGCAGGTATACACAGAACTACTCTGGAGCGATGAAACTGGAAATGTTTATTATGTGATCTGGTGCACGCTTTATCATCAGGCGTTTCGCGTTATTTACCGTTTTACCCGATGGTTCACGGTTTGGTGAAAAGTTGAAAAATAGCGCTCCAGAAAATTATTTAAACATTTATTCACCTTTTCGCTACTTATTGTTTGAAATCACGGGACCGCACCGTATAATTTGACCGCTTTTTGATGCTTGACTCTAAAGCCCAAAGGACGTTTTATACGACTCGCGGCATACCTCTTAGGGAGCAGGAGTGAAAACGTGATGTCTGTGTCGCTCTTGAGTAGAAACGTTGCTCGTAAGCTTCTGTTCATCCAGTTTCTGGCGATAATGGCAAGTGGATTGCTATTTAGCCTCAAAGACCCCTTCTGGGGCATCTCCGCGATAAGCGGAGGAATGGCAGTGTTGCTGCCTAACATTGTGTTTATGATTTTTGCCTGGCGTCATCAAGTTGGTGCTCCAGCAAAAGGTCGGGTTGCCTGGAGCTTTGCCTTCGGTGAAGCTTTTAAGGTGCTCGCTACCTTTGCGCTGCTGGTAGTGGCGCTGGCGGTTTTAAAGGCGGTTTTCTTGCCGCTCATAGTCACGTGGATTTTGGCGCTGGTTGTTCAGATAGTTGCGCCAGCTGTAATTAACAACAAAGGGTAAGAGGCATCATGTCTGCAGGAGAAATCTCAACACCGCAGGAGTACATAGGCCACCACCTGAATAACCTTCAGTTGGACCTGCGTACCTTCACGCTGGTGGATCCGCATAACCCCCCGGCCACCTTCTGGACGCTCAATATCGACTCCATGTTCTTTTCGGTGTTATTGGGCCTGTTGTTCCTGGTGGCGTTCCGTCGCGTAGCGAAACATGCTACCAGCGGCGTTCCGGGTAAATTCCAGACCGCTATTGAGCTGATTATTGGTTTTGTTCATGGCAGCGTCAAAGACATGTATCACGGCAAGAGCAAGCTGATTGCTCCGCTGGCCCTGACGATTTTTGTCTGGGTATTCCTGATGAACTTTATGGACTTGCTGCCTATCGATCTGCTGCCGTACATCGGCGAGCATATCTTTGGTCTGCCTGCTCTGCGCGTTGTTCCGTCTGCTGACGTTAACATCACACTGTCTATGGCGCTGGGCGTGTTCATCCTGATTTTGTTCTACAGCATCAAAATGAAAGGCATCGGCGGCTTCACGAAAGAGTTGACGCTGCAGCCGTTCAATCACTGGGCCTTTATTCCTGTCAACTTAATCCTTGAAGGGGTAAGCCTGCTGTCCAAACCGGTTTCTCTCGGTCTGCGACTGTTCGGCAACATGTATGCCGGTGAGCTGATTTTCATTCTGATCGCGGGTCTTCTACCGTGGTGGTCACAGTGGATCCTGAATGTGCCATGGGCCATTTTCCACATTCTGATTATTACGCTGCAAGCCTTTATCTTCATGGTTCTGACGATCGTCTATCTGTCGATGGCGTCTGAAGAGCATTAATTTACCAACACTACTACGTTTTAATTGAAACAAACTGGAGATTGTCATGGAAAACCTGAATGTGGATCTGCTGTACATGGCTGCCGCTGTGATGATGGGTCTGGCGGCAATCGGTGCTGCGATCGGTATCGGTATCCTTGGGGGCAAATTCCTGGAAGGCGCAGCGCGTCAGCCAGATCTGATTCCTCTGCTGCGTACTCAGTTCTTTATCGTTATGGGTCTGGTGGATGCTATCCCGATGATCGCTGTCGGTCTGGGTCTGTACGTGATGTTCGCTGTCGCGTAGTAAGCGTTGCTTTGAATTAAGAGCAATATCAGAACATTAACTAGATAAGAGGCATTGTGCTGTGAATCTTAACGCAACAATCCTCGGCCAGGCTATCGCGTTTGTCCTGTTTGTTCTGTTCTGTATGAAGTATGTATGGCCGCCATTAATGGCTGCCATTGAGAAACGTCAAAAAGAAATTGCTGACGGTCTTGCTTCTGCAGAACGAGCACATAAGGACCTTGACCTTGCTAAGGCCAGCGCGACCGACCAGCTGAAAAAAGCGAAGGCGGAAGCTCAGGTAATCATTGAACAGGCGAACAAACGTCGTTCTCAGATCCTGGACGAAGCGAAAACCGAAGCAGAGCAGGAACGAGCAAAAATCGTGGCGCAAGCTCAGGCAGAAATCGATGCTGAGCGTAAACGCGCTCGCGAAGAACTGCGTAAGCAAGTTGCTATCCTGGCTATTGCCGGGGCCGAGAAGATCATCGAACGTTCCGTGGATGAAGCTGCTAACAGCGACATCGTGGATAAACTTGTCGCTGAACTGTAAGGAGGGAGGGGCTGATGTCTGAATTTGTAACGGTAGCTCGCCCCTACGCCAAAGCAGCTTTTGACTTTGCCGTTGAACACCAAAGTGTAGCGCGCTGGCAGGATATGCTGGCGTTTGCCGCTGAGGTTACCAAAAACGAACAAATGGCCGAGCTTCTCTCTGGCGCACTTGCACCAGATACGCTCGCCAAATCGTTTATCGCAGTCTGTGGTGAGCAGTTGGACGAAAATGGTCAGAACCTGATTCAGGTGATGGCTGAAAACAATCGTCTGAACGCGCTTCCCGATGTTCTTGAGCAGTTTATCCACCTGCGTGCAGCCAGTGAGGCTATCGCAGAGGTAGATGTCACTTCTGCAACCGCATTAAGTGACGAGCAGCTTGCGAAAATCAGTTCCGCGATGGAAAAACGTCTATCACGCAAAGTTAAGCTGAATTGCAAAATCGATAAGTCTGTAGTGGCAGGTATTATCATCCGGGCGGGTGATATGGTCATTGATGGCAGCGTACGCGGCCGTCTTGATCGCCTTGCAGACGTCTTGCAGTCTTAAGGGGACTGGAGCATGCAACTGAATTCAACCGAAATCAGCGAACTGATCAAGCAGCGCATTGCTCAGTTCAATGTAGTGAGTGAAGCTCACAACGAAGGTACTATTGTTTCTGTAAGTGACGGTGTTATCCGTATCCACGGCCTGGCCGATTGTATGCAGGGTGAAATGATCTCCCTGCCGGGTAACCGTTACGCTATCGCACTGAACCTTGAGCGTGACTCTGTAGGTGCGGTTGTGATGGGACCGTACGCTGACCTCGCCGAAGGCATGAAGGTCAAATGTACGGGTCGTATCCTGGAAGTTCCAGTAGGTCGTGGCCTGTTGGGGCGTGTTCTGAACACCCTGGGTGCGCCGATTGATGGTAAAGGTCCGGTTGATAACGACGGCTTTTCTGCTGTTGAAGCTATCGCACCGGGCGTTATCGACCGTCAGTCCGTTGACCAGCCGGTACAGACGGGTTACAAATCTGTCGATGCCATGATCCCAATCGGCCGTGGCCAGCGTGAACTGGTTATCGGCGACCGTCAGACGGGTAAAACCGCACTGGCGATTGATGCGATCATCAACCAGCGCGATTCCGGTATCAAATGTATTTATGTTGCTATCGGCCAGAAAGCGTCCACCATTTCTAACGTGGTACGTAAACTGGAAGAGCACGGCGCACTGGCTAACACCATCGTCGTGGTTGCAACTGCATCTGAATCTGCTGCACTGCAATACCTGGCTCCGTATGCAGGCTGCGCAATGGGCGAATACTTCCGTGACCGTGGCGAAGATGCACTGATCATTTATGATGACCTGTCCAAGCAGGCTGTTGCTTATCGTCAGATCTCCCTGCTGCTCCGTCGTCCGCCAGGACGTGAAGCATTCCCGGGCGACGTATTTTACCTCCACTCACGTCTGCTGGAGCGTGCTGCGCGTGTTAACGCCGAATACGTTGAAAACTTCACCAAAGGTGAAGTGAAAGGGCAAACTGGCTCACTGACTGCGCTGCCGATTATCGAAACGCAGGCAGGTGACGTTTCCGCGTTCGTTCCGACTAACGTAATTTCGATTACCGATGGTCAGATCTTCCTGGAATCTAACCTGTTTAACGCCGGTATTCGTCCTGCGGTTAACCCGGGTATCTCCGTATCCCGTGTGGGTGGTGCAGCACAGACCAAGATCATGAAGAAACTGTCCGGTGGTATTCGTACCGCTCTGGCGCAGTATCGTGAACTGGCGGCGTTCTCTCAGTTTGCATCTGACCTTGATGATGCAACCCGTAAGCAGTTAGACCACGGTCAGAAAGTGACCGAGTTGCTGAAACAGAAACAGTATGCGCCGATGTCTGTCGCGCAGCAGTCTCTGGTTCTGTTTGCAGCTGAACGTGGCTATCTGGCTGATGTAGAACTGGCGAAAATCGGTAACTTCGAAGCTGCTCTGCTAGCTTATGTTGACCGTGATCACGCTCCGCTGATGCAAGAGATCAACCAGTCCGGTGGCTATAACGACGAAATCGAAGGCAAGCTGAAAGGCATCCTCGATTCCTTCAAAGCAACCCAGTCCTGGTAACGTCTGGCGGCTTGTCTTAGGACAGGCCGCAAGGCATTGAGGAGAAGCTCATGGCCGGCGCAAAAGAGATACGTAGTAAGATCGCAAGCGTCCAGAACACGCAGAAGATCACCAAAGCGATGGAGATGGTCGCCGCTTCCAAAATGCGTAAATCGCAGGATCGCATGGCGTCCAGCCGTCCTTATGCAGATACCATGCGCAAAGTGATTGGTCACGTTGCGAATGGTAATCTGGAATATAAGCACCCTTACCTGGAAGAACGCGATGTTAAGCGCGTAGGCTACCTGGTAGTGTCTACAGACCGTGGTCTGTGCGGCGGCTTGAACATTAACTTGTTCAAAAAACTGTTGGCGGATATGAAAACGTGGACCGATAAAGGCGTTCAGTGCGATATCGCAATGATCGGCTCTAAGGGCGTATCGTTCTTCAACTCTGTAGGTGGCAACATTGTTGCGCAGGTTACCGGCATGGGGGATAACCCTTCCCTGTCCGAACTGATCGGTGCAGTAAAAGTAATGCTGCAAGCCTACGATGAAGGCCGTCTGGACAAGCTTTATATTGTTAACAACAAATTTATCAACACCATGTCTCAGGTTCCGACCATCACTCAGCTGCTGCCGCTTCCTGCGTCAGAAGATGGTGAGTTGAAGCGTAAATCCTGGGATTACCTGTATGAACCCGATCCGAAAGCGCTGCTGGATACCCTTCTGCGCCGCTACGTAGAGTCTCAGGTTTATCAGGGTGTGGTAGAAAACCTGGCCAGCGAGCAGGCCGCGCGTATGGTGGCGATGAAAGCCGCTACCGATAATGGCGGCAGCCTGATTAAAGAGCTGCAGTTGGTATACAACAAAGCTCGTCAGGCCAGCATTACTCAGGAACTCACCGAAATCGTCGGTGGTGCATCCGCGGTATAACCAGGTTAATTCGTAGAGGATTCAAGATGGCTACTGGAAAAATTGTCCAGGTAATCGGCGCTGTAGTTGACGTCGAATTCCCTCAGGATGCCGTACCGCGCGTGTACGATGCTCTTGAGGTGCAAAATGGTAATGAGCGTCTGGTGCTGGAAGTTCAGCAGCAGCTCGGCGGCGGTATCGTACGTACCATCGCCATGGGTTCTTCCGACGGTCTGCGTCGTAGTCTTGATGTAAAAGACCTCGAGCATCCGATCGAAGTGCCGGTAGGGAAAGCAACGCTGGGTCGTATCATGAACGTACTGGGCGATCCAGTAGACATGAAAGGCGACATCGGTGAAGAAGAACGTTGGGCGATTCACCGTGCAGCACCTTCCTATGAAGAGTTGTCAAACTCTCAGGAGCTGCTGGAAACCGGCATCAAAGTTATCGACCTGATGTGTCCATTCGCCAAAGGCGGTAAAGTTGGTCTGTTCGGTGGTGCGGGTGTAGGTAAAACCGTAAACATGATGGAGCTTATTCGTAACATCGCGATTGAGCACTCCGGTTACTCCGTGTTTGCAGGCGTGGGTGAGCGTACTCGTGAGGGTAACGACTTCTACCACGAAATGACCGACTCCAACGTTATCGACAAAGTATCCCTGGTGTATGGCCAGATGAACGAGCCGCCGGGAAACCGTCTGCGCGTTGCTCTGACTGGCCTGACCATGGCGGAGAAATTCCGTGATGAAGGCCGAGACGTACTGCTGTTCGTCGATAACATCTATCGTTATACCCTGGCCGGTACGGAAGTTTCTGCACTGTTAGGTCGTATGCCTTCAGCGGTAGGTTATCAGCCGACGCTGGCGGAAGAGATGGGCGTTCTGCAGGAACGTATCACTTCCACCAAAACCGGTTCTATCACCTCCGTACAGGCAGTATATGTACCTGCGGATGACTTGACTGACCCCTCTCCAGCCACCACCTTTGCGCACTTAGATGCAACCGTGGTACTGAGCCGTCAGATCGCGTCTCTGGGTATTTACCCGGCGGTTGACCCACTGGATTCTACCAGTCGTCAGCTCGATCCGCTGGTAGTTGGACAGGAACACTACGACACCGCGCGTGGCGTACAGTCCATCCTGCAACGTTATCAGGAACTAAAAGACATCATCGCCATCCTCGGTATGGATGAACTGTCTGAAGAAGACAAACTGGTGGTAGCTCGCGCACGTAAGATCCAGCGCTTCCTGTCCCAGCCGTTCTTCGTGGCGGAAGTATTTACCGGTTCTCCGGGAAAATACGTTTCCCTGAAAGACACCATCCGTGGCTTTAAAGGCATCATGGAAGGCGAATACGATCACCTGCCGGAGCAGGCGTTCTATATGGTCGGTTCCATCGACGAAGCCGTGGAAAAAGCCAAAAAACTTTAACGCCTTAATCGGAGGGTGATATGGCAATGACTTACCACCTGGATGTCGTCAGCGCAGAACAGCAAATGTTCTCTGGTCTGGTCGAGAAAATCCAGGTAACGGGTAGTGAAGGTGAACTGGGTATCTTCCCGGGTCACGCCCCGCTGCTCACCGCCATTAAGCCTGGTATGATCCGCATTGTGAAACAGCACGGTCACGAAGAGTTTATCTATCTGTCCGGCGGCATTCTTGAAGTGCAGCCTGGCAGCGTGACCGTTCTGGCTGATACCGCCATTCGCGGCCAGGATCTCGACGAAGCGCGAGCACTGGAAGCGAAACGTAAAGCTGAGGAGCATATTAAAAGCTCTCATGGTGACGTGGATTACGCTCAGGCATCTGCGGAACTGGCCAAAGCGATCGCGAAACTGCGCGTTATCGAGTTGACCAAAAAAGCGATGTAACACCGGCTTGAAAGTACAAAACCAGTCTACTGTTAGGCTGGTTTTTTTTATGTTAAAATCATTCAAGAAATAAATATTAATTATTAAGTTGTTTTTATTTCTGAATGAAATTTTATAGCGCTATTTTCTGACTCTAATCAAAATTATGAAGATTTAAACTATCACTGTTCATACACAGATGGAATGAATGGTGGTGAATAATTAATTATTTAAATAGTTTAAGTGTTTTTAAATATAAACTAAAGGAGTCTTAACATGTCTATTAATTTATCCAGATTGTTTCATCATACCCCTGTGCAAACGCAAAATATTAAAATCAAATCTCTTGATGTACTAAAGGAGGCCACATCCCAATTAATGGATAAACTGCAGGAAGTCAAACAAAGCGCTGAAAAGCTTGATAGCTCCGAGGTGGGAGCTGGCAGTAAAACAGATCATTACTATAAAAAACTAAATCGGGAATGCAACCGAATTATTGTAAATGGTAAAAAATTAGAGAAAAATGGACTTTTGAAAAATTATAATGCTATTGCGCATGACACTCTCAAACTCAATCTTAATTTGGATAGATTTATTGGTTCGACGAAAATGACAAAGCAAGATCAAGCTGAGTTGCTAAACTTGCGAGATGTCGTTGGCTCCGCTGTTAAATCACAAACCTCCACTAGTACAAGTAATGGAATAGATTTAAATGGTACTTTAAGCGAGATAGCGAAAATGAGAAACCGAGCTCGCTAACAATGCTTCTGACCTTCTTTTCTGACGGTAATAACTCTGCTACCAGAAATGGAGTAACAAGCCATCGCTGAAACAAAAGCTTGCGCGCGCATGGTTATTGAGTCTTTATTTTTAGTGAAAAAAAATAGAAAAAACATCACGCTAGAATTTTCATCATCAAAATTCTGACTTTTTATACGACAAAAACGAATTCGTTAGCTAAAAATGTCTCATCACACACCCCAGGTGTCCCTGAAGCCGACATTTTGGCTAACATACATTTTTGATGAAAAAAATGTAGAATATTCAAAGTAAAACAGGATAAATTTGAGCGTAAATTATAGTCAGGATGCGTATGTTGAACAGTGCGATGAGCGTAGTGATCCTTGCGGCAGGCAAAGGCACGCGCATGTATTCCGATCTCCCTAAAGTGCTGCATACCCTGGGCGGTAAGCCCATGGTACAGCATGTCATTGATGCTGCTAATCATTTAGGTGCGACGAAGGTTCACCTTGTCTATGGTCACGGTGGTGCCTTGCTTAAACAAACGTTGCGTAACGATAATCTGAATTGGGTTCTCCAGGCAGAGCAACTGGGCACCGGTCACGCGATGCAGCAGGCCGCACCGTTTTTTGCCGACGATGAAGATATTCTGATGCTCTACGGTGATGTGCCGCTGATTTCAGTGGAAACGCTGCAACGGTTGCGTGAGGCAAAGCCGCAGGGCGGCATTGGTTTACTGACCGTTAAGCTTGACGATCCGAGCGGCTATGGTCGTATTACCCGGGAAAACGGGAAAGTGACTGGCATCGTTGAACATAAAGATGCAACCGAAGAACAGCGCCAGATCGCAGAGATTAACACCGGTATTCTTATCGCTAATGGCGCGGATATGAAACGCTGGCTGTCTAAACTTACCAATAATAATGTTCAGGGCGAATATTACATCACCGATATCATCGCCCTTGCCTGGCAGGAAGGGCATGAGATTGCTACCGTACATCCGCAGCGCCTGAGTGAAGTTGACGGCGTTAACAACCGTCTCCAGCTTTCGCGTCTGGAGCGCGTTTATCAGGCAGAGCAGGCAGAAAAACTACTGCTGGCGGGCGTTATGCTCCGCGATCCTGCGCGTTTTGATCTGCGCGGTACGCTGCAACACGGGCGTGATATTGAAATAGATACTAACGTTATCTTTGAAGGGAACGTCACGCTGGGGCACCGCGTAAAAATCGGCACCGGTTGCGTCATTAAAAACAGTACGATTGGCGATGACTGTGAGATAAGCCCTTACAGCGTGTTAGAAGAGGCGCATCTTGAGCAGGCCTGCACTATCGGCCCCTTTGCTCGTCTACGTCCCGGCGCTGAACTGCTGGAAGGCGCGCACGTTGGCAATTTCGTTGAGATGAAAAAAGCCCGTCTGGGTAGAGGATCTAAAGCGGGTCATCTGAGCTACCTCGGCGATGCGGAAATTGGTGATAACGTTAATATTGGCGCGGGTACTATTACCTGTAACTATGATGGTGCGAATAAGCATAAAACAGTTATCGGCAACGATGTCTTTGTGGGATCGGATACGCAACTGGTCGCCCCGGTAAGCGTCGGTGATGGCGTAACTATTGCCGCAGGCACCACCGTCACTCGCGATGTTGCCGATAACGAACTGGTATTAAGCCGTGTGCCCCAGACGAATAAAAAGGGCTGGCGACGTCCGGTGAAAAAGAAGTAAGACGTGGCAGACTCCACATTTTGTCAGCCTGATAAGGCATAGCCGAACTCAGGTAGACACAGGGCGAGGAGATAAAGATATATTTCCCGCCCAAAGGCAGCACCCATAAAAATAACCCCACTCTCTACAAGGCTCGGGGCGTCCGGTAAACGGACATACAGGTTGACCGACAACACATGGCGTAATGCCAAAATCGGAATCGAAAACTATGTGTGGAATTGTTGGCGCTATCGCGCAGCGTGATGTAGCGGAAATCCTTCTCGAAGGTTTACGTCGTCTGGAATACCGTGGCTATGACTCTGCGGGTCTGGCTGTGGTCGACAAAGAAGGGAATATGACCCGTCTGCGTCGCCTTGGTAAAGTTAATATGCTTTCTCAGGCGGCGGAAGAACAGCCGCTGCATGGCGGTACGGGGATTGCCCATACTCGCTGGGCAACCCACGGCGAACCTTCAGAAGTAAATGCTCACCCGCATGTCTCTGAACACATTGTGGTGGTACATAACGGGATCATTGAAAACCATGAACCGTTACGTGACATGCTTAAATCACGTGGTTATACCTTCGTCTCTGAAACTGACACCGAAGTGATTGCTCACTTAGTTCACTGGGAGCTGGAGCAAGGCGGGAGCCTGCGTGAGGCTGTTCTGCGTACGATACCGCAGCTTCGCGGTGCTTACGGCACGGTTATCATGGATACCCGCAAGCCGGACACGCTGCTGGCGGCACGTTCAGGCAGTCCGCTGGTCATCGGTCTCGGCATGGGTGAAAACTTTATTGCTTCTGACCAGCTGGCCCTGCTGCCGGTTACTCGTCGCTTTATCTTCCTTGAAGAAGGTGATATTGCAGAAGTGACCCGCCGTACGGTTTCCATATTTGATAAAACTGGCGCAGAAGTAAAACGTCAGGATATCGAGTCTAACCTGCAATATGATGCTGGCGATAGAGGCATCTATCGTCACTACATGCAGAAAGAAATCTATGAGCAGCCGAACGCGATTAAAAACACCCTGACCGGGCGTATTAATCATGGCGAGGTCGATTTAAGTGAACTGGGTCCGAACGCTAACGATTTGCTGGCGCAAGTTGAACATATCCAGATTATCGCCTGCGGTACGTCTTACAACTCGGGAATGGTTTCCCGCTACTGGTTTGAATCACTGGCCGGTATTCCATGCGACGTCGAAATTGCGTCGGAATTCCGCTACCGCAAATCTGCTGTGCGTCGTAATAGCCTGATGATTACCCTGTCTCAGTCAGGAGAAACCGCAGATACTCTGGCAGGTCTGCGCCTGTCCAAAGAACTCGGTTATCTTGGCTCTCTTGCCATCTGTAACGTTCCCGGCTCGTCGCTGGTGCGTGAATCCGATCTGGCAATGATGACGAATGCAGGCACTGAGATTGGCGTTGCTTCGACCAAAGCGTTTACCACGCAGTTGACCGTCCTGCTGATGCTGGTGGCCCGACTGTCCCGGCTGAAAGGGCTGGATGCGTCTGTTGAACACGATATCGTTCACGGGCTTCAGGCATTGCCAAGCCGCATTGAGCAGATGTTATCGCAGGATAAGCGTATTGAAGCGCTGGCGGAAGATTTCTCTGACAAACATCACGCGTTGTTCCTCGGCCGTGGCGATCAGTATCCCATCGCGCTGGAAGGCGCGCTGAAGCTGAAAGAGATCTCCTATATTCATGCAGAAGCTTACGCCGCTGGCGAGCTGAAACACGGACCGCTGGCGCTGATTGATGCCGATATGCCGGTTATTGTTGTTGCACCCAACAACGATCTTCTGGAAAAACTGAAGTCGAACATCGAAGAAGTTCGTGCTCGTGGCGGTCAGCTTTATGTTTTTGCCGACCAGGATGCCGGTTTCACCAGCAGCGATAACATGCATATTATTGAAATGCCGCATGTGGAAGAGGTCATTGCCCCTATTTTCTATACCGTTCCTCTTCAGTTACTGGCTTATCATGTTGCCCTGATAAAAGGTACGGATGTCGATCAGCCGCGTAATCTGGCGAAATCCGTTACCGTTGAATAACGAATAATTTCTTTTTATAAGGCGACTGCCCCTGGGATGTCGCCTTTTTTATGCCTGAAACAATAAAAATTTTGTCATATTCCGTTTTTTAAACCGCAGTCCTCCGGATAAAAAAGGCGATAAACCCAATCGGTCTTAAATAAATACAGTTGTTTTTCATGAGGTTAAAAAAACAAGCCTCATTGTCATTAAACTGTCATGAACATTACATATAACTGTCACCAGATTGTCCTACTTTGCTCCTCGTAGCCACTTAACAATGATTTACGAATCCCAGCAGGAGACATTATGAACGTTATGCGTACCACTGTCGCAACGGTTGTCACCGCAACCTTATCCATGAGCGCTTTCGCTGTTAACGCGGCAGCAAGCCTGACAGGTGCAGGTGCAACTTTTCCTGCGCCGGTGTATGCCAAATGGGCCGACACCTACAACAAATCTACCGGCAATAAGATTAACTATCAGGGTATTGGTTCCTCCGGCGGCGTAAAACAGATCATCGCTAACACGGTCGACTTCGGGGCATCAGATGCGCCGCTGTCTGACGAAAAGCTCCAGCAGGAAGGTCTGTTTCAGTTTCCGACCGTTATCGGCGGCGTCGTTCTGGCCGTTAACATTCCCGGCCTGAAATCAGGTGAGCTGGTTCTGGACGGTAAGACGCTGGGCGACATTTATCTCGGTAAAATTAAGAAGTGGGATGATGCGGCTATCACCAAACTGAACCCGGGTCTGAAACTGCCTTCGCAGAATATCGCAGTCGTTCGCCGTGCCGACGGTTCTGGTACTTCTTTCGTGTTCACCAGCTATCTGGCGAAAGTGAACGAAGAGTGGAAATCTAAAATTGGCGCAGGCTCGACGGTAAACTGGCCAACCGGTCTGGGCGGTAAAGGCAACGACGGTATCGCCGCGTTTGTCCAGCGTCTGCCAGGGTCCATTGGCTATGTCGAATACGCCTATGCGAAGCAAAATAATCTGGCTTACACCAAATTGATTTCTGCGGATGGCAAGCCGGTCAGCCCGACGGAAGACAGCTTTGCTAATGCAGCAAAAGGTGTGGACTGGAGCAAATCTTTTGCGCAGGACCTGACGAATCAGAAAGGTGACGAAGCGTGGCCGATTACCTCCACCACGTTCATTCTGATCCATAAAGAGCAGAAAAAACCTGAGCAGGGTGTTGAAGTGCTGAAGTTCTTCGACTGGGCATATAAAGACGGTGCTAAACAGGCAAACGATCTGGATTACGCCAGCCTGCCGGATAACGTAGTTGAGCAGGTTCGCGCTGCATGGAAAACCAACGTGAAAGACAGCAGCGGTAAAGCGCTGTACTAATAAGCCAGACTGACGAACATGGCGGGCGGCAAAGTGCTTACCCGCCTTACAGCTACACACTGTAGGCCCGGCAAGCGTCATGCTACCGGGCATATTCGTAAGGCGTCGTTAACTAAAGAGTAATTTATGGCTGCAACCAGGAGTGTATTTAACCCACCGGGTAAAAAGGGTGACATGATATTCAGCGCGCTGGTAAAACTGGCTGCGCTGATCGTGCTATTGATGCTGGGCGGTATTATCGTCTCCCTGATCATTTCGTCCTGGCCCAGTATTGAGAAGTTTGGTTTCTCATTCCTGTGGACCAAAGAGTGGGATGCTCCGAATGATATCTACGGTGCGCTGGTACCGATTTACGGCACCCTGGCGACCTCTATTATTGCCCTGCTGATTGCCGTGCCTGTCAGCTTCGGCATTGCACTATTCCTGACTGAGCTGGCTCCGGCCTGGCTTAAGCGCCCGCTCGGGATTGCGATCGAACTGCTGGCGGCGATCCCCAGCATTGTCTACGGCATGTGGGGGCTGTTTATTTTCGCTCCGCTGTTTGCCACCTATTTTCAGGAGCCGGTCGGCAATATTCTGTCCAATATCCCGTTCGTTGGTGCGCTGTTCTCTGGCCCGGCCTTTGGTATTGGTATCCTGGCCGCAGGCGTGATCCTCGCCATTATGATTATTCCCTACATTGCGGCGGTGATGCGCGATGTGTTTGAACAAACCCCGGTGATGATGAAAGAGTCGGCCTACGGCATCGGCTGTACCACCTGGGAAGTTATCTGGCGCATCGTGCTGCCGTTCACCAAAAATGGTGTTATTGGCGGCGTGATGCTCGGCCTCGGGCGCGCGTTGGGTGAAACCATGGCGGTCACCTTTATCATCGGTAATACCTACCAGCTCGACAGCATCTCGCTGTACATGCCGGGTAACAGCATTACCTCTGCGCTGGCTAATGAATTTGCCGAAGCGGAATCCGGCCTGCACGTTGCTGCGCTGATGGAGCTGGGGCTGATCCTGTTTGTAATTACCTTTATCGTGCTGGCTATCTCTAAATTCATGGTGCTGCGTCTGGCCAAAAATGAAGGGGCGCGCTAATGACTACGCTCGACATGCAAAACACGGCGCAGCTGGCAGAATCGCGGCGCAAAATGCAGGCCAGGCGCCGCCTGAAAAACCGTATTGCGCTGACGCTCTCAATGGCCACCATGGCATTCGGGCTGTTCTGGCTTATCTGGATCCTGATGTCCACCATTACGCGTGGTATCGACGGAATGTCACTGGCGCTGTTTACTGAAATGACGCCGCCGCCCAATACGGCGGGGGGGGGTCGGGCGAGTGCGCTGGCCGGCAGGGGTTTGTTAATCTTCTGGGCCACCGCCATTGGCACGCCGCTGGGGATTATGGCGGGGATTTATCTGGCGGAGTACGGACGTAAATCATGGCTGGCCGAAGTCATCCGCTTTATTAACGACATTCTGCTTTCCGCGCCGTCTATTGTCGTTGGCCTGTTCGTTTACACCGTGGTCGTGGCGCAAATGCAGCACTTCTCCGGCTGGGCAGGCGTCATTGCGCTGGCGCTGTTGCAGGTGCCAATCGTCATCCGGACCACGGAAAACATGCTTAAACTGGTGCCGGATAGCCTGCGTGAAGCGGCCTATGCCCTGGGAACGCCAAAGTGGAAGATGATTTCCGCCATTACCCTTAAAGCTTCCGTATCCGGCATTATGACCGGCGTGCTGCTGGCGATTGCGCGCATCGCGGGTGAGACTGCTCCGCTGCTGTTTACCGCCCTCTCCAACCAGTTCTGGAGCACCGATATGATGCAGCCTATCGCCAACCTGCCGGTCACTATCTTTAAGTTTGCGATGAGCCCGTTTGCGGAGTGGCAACAGTTAGCCTGGGCAGGCGTGTTGATCATTACCCTGTGCGTATTGCTACTGAATATTCTGGCGCGCGTGGTTTTCGCGAAGCAGAAACACGGTTAAGACATCCTGCCGGATGGCGTCTTATCCGGCACAATTTTACGGCGCGGCCTGCGGCGGCGCTGGATGAGGAAAAGAGTGAGATGAGTATGGTTAACACGGCACCGGGTAAAATTAAGGTTCGCGATCTGAACTTCTACTACGGCAAATTCCATGCCCTGAAAAACATCAATCTGGATATTGCTAAAAATCAGGTCACGGCATTCATCGGGCCGTCAGGCTGCGGTAAGTCTACGCTGCTGCGCACGTTCAATAAAATGTATGAGCTGTATCCGGAACAGCGTGCAGAAGGTGAGATCCTGCTGGATGGCGAAAATATTCTCAACCATGCGCAGGATATTGCCCTGCTACGCGCTAAAGTCGGCATGGTTTTTCAGAAACCGACACCGTTTCCGATGTCTATCTATGACAACATTGCGTTTGGCGTTCGCCTGTTTGAAAAACTCTCCCGTCCCGACATGGACGAGCGGGTGCAGTGGGCCTTAACCAAGGCGGCGTTGTGGAACGAAACCAAAGATAAGCTGCATCAGAGCGGCTACTCTCTTTCAGGCGGCCAGCAGCAGCGTTTGTGCATTGCGCGCGGCATTGCTATTCGTCCTGAGGTTCTGCTGCTGGATGAGCCGTGCTCGGCGCTGGACCCGATTTCTACCGGGCGCATAGAAGAGTTGATCACAGAACTAAAACAGGACTACACCGTAGTGATTGTGACCCACAACATGCAGCAGGCGGCGCGTTGCTCCGATCATACGGCATTTATGTATCTTGGCGAGTTGATCGAGTTTAGTCACACCGACGATCTGTTTACCAAGCCCGCGAAAAAACAGACTGAAGATTATATCACCGGCCGCTACGGTTGATTCAGGAGTGCGTCATGGAAAACTTAAATCTTAATAAACACATTTCCGGTCAGTTTAATGCTGAACTGGAGCATATTCGCACCGAAGTCATGACGATGGGCGGCCTGGTAGAGCAGCAGTTATCTGATGCGATCACCGCGATGCATAATCAGGATAGCGAACTGGCGAAGCGCGTGATCGAAGGCGACAAGCAGGTCAACATGATGGAAGTCGCCATCGATGAAGCCTGCGTACGTATTATTGCCAGGCGCCAGCCGACGGCAAGCGATCTGCGGCTGGTAATGGCTATCATCAAAACCATCGCCGAACTGGAACGTATTGGTGATGTCGCGGACAAAATCTGCCGCACCGCGCTGGAGAAGTTCTCTCAGCAGCACCAGCCGCTACTGGTGAGCCTTGAGTCGCTGGGACGGCACACGGTGCAGATGCTGCATGACGTGCTGGACGCCTTTGCGCGTATGGATCTTGATGAAGCGGTACGCATTTATCGGGAAGATAAAAAAGTGGATCAGGAATATGAAGGCATCGTGCGTCAGCTGATGACTTACATGATGGAAGATCCGCGCACTATTCCCAGCGTGCTCACCGCCCTGTTCTGCGCACGCTCTATCGAGCGTATCGGCGACCGCTGTCAGAACATTTGTGAGTTTATTTTCTATTTTGTCAAAGGACAGGATTTCCGTCACATCGGCGGAGATGAACTGGATAAGCTGCTGGCCGGTCGCGATCCGAAAGAGTAATGCCTGAATATCGCCGGGAAGCAGGGCTGCTCCCGGCGATATCTTTTATGCCAGAGGCCTCTCCAGCAGCTGACGAGCCAGGGCGTCAATATCCTCGTACTGCCACAGCCAGTCCCGCCACGTCTGGGGTATTGCGTCTACCCCGTAGAATGCGCCGGCAAGCTGACCTACTATCGCAGCCGTGGTGTCGGCATCGTCGCCCAGATTTGCCGCCAGCAGGATCGTCTCTTCAAAACTCTCCCCGTGATAAAAACACCACAGCGCCGCCTCAAGGCTTTGTACGCAATAGCCGGTACCGTGGATCGCCGAACGAGGTTTTTGCTGATAGCCTCCGAGGGCAATCTGGCGCAGATTTTCCTGTGCGGGCAGCGCGTCAAGGTCAGCAAGCGTCGCTGCTTTATCTTTTCCGCTCAGCGCATTCAGCAAATACTGCGCGAACAGGCGGCAACTGGCGATAGCCTCCGGTGCGGCGTGCGTGGTGCGGGAAGAATCTTCAGCATACGCCAGAGCCTGCTGGCGATCGGGAAAGGCGTACAGAACGGCCGGTGCGAGGCGCATCAGCGAGCCGTTACCCGCGGTATTCGGCGCGCTGGAGCCTGCGTAAGGCTCGCCATCCAGCGCAAACTTTCCCAGCGCCCGGGCGACGGTGGTACCAATATCAAAGCATTCACCTGTTGAGCTGAAATAGCCCCAGCGCCACCAGTTCAGATAGCGGTTCATCTGATCGCCTGCATCAAATCCCCGGCAGGTAATCAGACTTTGCGCGAGGCACAGCGCCATCGACGTATCGTCCGTCCACTGGCCGCGCTGTAGTGCAAAAGGGCCGCCGCCCTGCATGGTGGTGAGCGGCGTGAACGAATCTTTGGCCCGGAATTCAACCGTGGTTCCGACGGCATCGCCGCTGGCTAATCCCAGTAAGCAGCCCTGATAGCGTGACAGTAAATCCGGCATAAATGTTTACTCCTTGATTTGACACCCGATCATGAAAAATCGGCCCACAGGCGTAATTTGTCACATTTCAGACAGCGAAACAGGTAGCCCTGACAATCACCTTCGTTATACAGATATTTGGGCAAATCCTCATAAGGCAGGCCAAACGCCTCGCAATCCTCTGCCAGGTGCGCAAACGCATCCAGCCGGTCCTTAATTTCATTCCAGCCAACGTAACCAATAAAGGCGCATAAATCACCACAGTGTGCCAGCCAGTGCTCCTGCTGCCAGCCGCAATAACCCGGCGTGCGCTCCGTTACTTCTCTCAGTGCATCTTCAGAACAGGAAAGCTGCGCCCCTTCGTAGTCGCCCTTCTCATCATATTGGGCTTCTACTCCTTCGATACTGGCATCGTCCTGAAAACTGCCCGCGTATTTTTCCGCGGCCTTACCGTCAGCAATACACCATGGGCACAGATGATCAATATCATCAACGCTATAAAAGGGATTGGTGTAATAGACCGGCGTCGGCTGTTCGCAGCAGTCGCAGGTTACGGTCTGATCCTGTTTGAATGCGCCCGTTTCCAGCGGCTGTGGGTGGTACTTGAACGTTGGCAGGAGCTTATTAGCGGTAGACATCGCGTTTCCTTTTATCACACAGTATTAACACCTACGTTAAAACACCGCTTTACGGATGAAAAGCCCGGTTTTCGTTGTTCATCACAAAAGGTCATAGTGACTGCTGTTACTCTTTTTCGGATAATTATTGTGCAAGGACATGCTCATGAAAATACTTCCTCTTACTTTGGCGCTGACCGCCCTAATCAGCCAGGCTCAGGCTACTCCAGTATTGTCACAACCCGGTGAAGCCGTCCCCGTTAGTCAATTTATTACTCAGGTTCATCAAGACCGCAGCGTCACATTCAGACTCTGGGCGCCGAATGCCAGAAAGGTCAGCGTAGTGACCGGTGCAACGGATGAAAGCCATGTAACGCATCCCATGCAGAAAGATCAAAATGGCGTCTGGACATGGCGCAGTCCGGTACTTGCCGGTAATCTGTATGAATATTTTTATGATGTTGACGGCCTGCGAACGATCGATCCCGGTAGCGCCCGCACCAAACCGCAGCGCCAGGTCAATACCAGTCTGATTCTGGTACCGGGAAGCCTGCTCGACACGCGCAACGTACCGCACGGTGAACTGCATTTACTCACCTATCACTCACACGAGCTTAACGCCGAGCGTCAGGTTTACGTCTGGACGCCGCCGGGCTATCAGGCCAGTAAAGATCCGCTGCCGGTGCTGTATTACTATCACGGCTTTGGCGATACCACGCTTTCAGCCATCGACCAGGGGCGTATTCCGCAGATAATGGACAACCTGCTGGCCGAGGGGAAAATTAAACCGATGCTGGTGGTTGTGCCGGAAACTGAAACCGACACATCCGGCACAACGCCAGAAAACTACCGCTACAGTGAGATCCGGCCGCAATTCTATCTGCCTAATGCCACGCTTGGCGATCGTGAGTTAATGCACGATATCATTCCGCTTATCGACCAGCGCTACAACGTGCGTAGGGACATCGCTGGACGGGCGATTGCCGGGCTGTCGCAGGGCGGTTACCAGGCCGAGCTTTCGGCGCTAAAAAATCCGGAAAGTTTTGGCTGGCTGGGCCTATTCAGCGGCGTGACCACCGTTACCGTGCCTGATAAAACCGTTGCACAGCGCCTGGCCGATCCACAGTCTGTTAATCAGCAACTGCGTAATTTCACCCTGGTGATTGGCGCGAACGATGAGGTGACGGGAAAGGATATCAACCAACTGAAAGTGCTCCTGGACAAACAGGGTATTCACAACGACTATAAAATATACCCCCATCTTGGGCATGAAATGGACGTCTGGCGTCCGGCATATGCTGAATTTGTGCAGAAGCTATTTAAATAAGTCCGCTCAATGAGTGCCCGATAAGCGCTGCGCTTATCGGGCCTGCTAACAGGTTTACTCTGCTTTAATATATTATTTTGGCCAATGTGTTAGCCAGTCTTATAAATTCAGCTAAATATCTTGTTATAAAATCATTAATTCCTCTTCATTGTAAATAGCAAACTGTCGTTTTATTCCCAGCATTCTTTTAGCTTAAATGATAACGATCATATCTTTTTATGTTTTCCATTTCACAATGTATAGCATTAAGCGGTAGTTTTTTATTAATTTACTTAATCAATGAATAAGAAAATACCACACTAAGCATGCGTCAAAAAAACCACGTTAATATGCTCGTCGTGGTTCCAGGAGTAGATAAAACCTGAGGCGGTAGCGTGGCTGATAAAGATGTTCGGTAAACAGCCCGTAAATAAGGATAGACAATGACGTATACAGAAAGATCAAATATAAAAGACAGGCTGAATCAACCTGTTAATGAGTATCGCTATTTATTACTCGATCCTCTAAAAGCGGTATCAATTGCAAATCCGCTACACCTGTCAAATTTGCGCAAAACTTTGGGCGATCGCGCTATTTATCCCGTCTTGCGTCGCGATCTGGCTTATACCCCCGGGCACTGTCCATTTCTGGTCCTCCTGGCCTCGCCTGGCGAATGCTGTCATTATCCCTGGCTTGAGCAGACAGAAGAATATGCGCGTTCAGAGATATTTTTCAGTAAACGCTACCTTTGTGGGTGGCTCAGCAGCACTGAACAGCCTGCGCAACTGGCAACTACGCTGGCAGCGCAATGCGATCGGCTAAATGAAACGGAGTGCCTGCCTTTTTTTGAGCCGTTACGTTTTGAATTGTTGCAGGCGATGAGCAGTCAATCAGCGTTTGCCGGGTATTTATGGCCGGTAAGTCACTGGTGGTACATGTCGGTAACCGGTGAAGTCCTTGATCAAACCGGGGCACCGACGCAAGAAAAGTGGCAAATGAGCTGGGCGATGCAAAATGCCCAGCAATACCTTCACTTCCTGTGGAAATTACTCTTTTCGTGGCATCAGATAAGTCACCAACTACCTCATGATGCCGTCAGCAAACTCTATGATGCTTTCAAATACAGCGAGAAAACCGGCTTGCCCGACCGTGACGATCGCCAGTTTCTGGCGCTGACCCGACTCACGCAGGGCATCGATATCGAACAGCACCCGGTTATTGCCGCGCTAGTGCAACAGGCTATCGCCAATCCGTCTCAGCGTATCCTGCCGCTAATACAGACAGTACCCGATACGGTCTGGCTGGAACTGGAAAGCCAGAGAGCAACAAAATTCAGTTGTCAGCAAGGGAGCATCCACTATGGGGCTTAAAGAACAGATTAATCAGAACGCGGGCGTTACTCTGCAGATGGCGCAAATTCCCTCTGGATGTAAAGTCTGTGAGCGTAAAGGCCTGCCTGTTTTTCCATTACGGGTTGCGGTTGTACCACAGAAAATGGCGGGCAGAAACTGGGTGCCGGCGGTACCCGATCCAAACGTTGAATTAACGGGTGGACTGTTTAAATATGCACTGCGCACCCTGCGGATGGGCTATTTATATGTTTTACTCGATAAAAAATACTGGCAGGCCTATGAGGTCACCACCGAAGGCTATTTGCGGCAGATTACGCCCTCTATTATGCCGGAAGGCGATACAGTCACCCCGTTAGCGCCGGTCTGTGTAAAAAGAGGTCATGAAATTGCCGCCAGTTTTATCAATATCGACACGGCATATTCTCAGGCCTGGCTGGCATTTAGTCGCGATCCGTGGAGCAGCGACGTTCTGGATAAGTACCAGAGTAGTCCGGAGCTGTCGACGCGCTTTACGCAAATAGATCTTAACACCCTGAAGCAAAATCCCGCCTCAATTCCACAGGCGCGGGTGCTGGATCCGTCATTATCAGTCTTAAAAGCAAATGTGGCTGAGTTTGCGGCAACGTTCTATCCGTGGTTTGAAAATCCCGAAAGTAATATTTCAGCAAGCGCCCACGGATTTTATCCACGACATGAGGGCGCAGAAGCGCTGGCAATCCGTATCGCGCAACTGCAATCGCAGTTTAAGTGTCCGATAGCGGCACTGATCCTCCCCGACGAGGTGGGTATCGTCGAGGAGTTAAATAATGCCCGGATACAGGTGGCGGACGCCTGTCAGGCGTATACCTCCAGGCCAGAAATATTGCATAAATATTTAATTTCACAAGCAATTGGTCAATATCTTGATTCTACGCAAAAAGCGATCGATCGCAGTAGTCAGGCAAAATATAAGTTTCCTGAAAATCAGCCAACGGTCTGGGGCGGCAAAGTCATTACTGCTGAGCAGGCGGCCGAAGAGACATTTGCTGAACAATTTAACCGCCTGAGAAAAAGTTATAACGAACCTGTGCGCGCAGCATTTATTACCGACTACGCCAGCAGAATGGAAACCTGGGAAGACAGAAATAAAGCCATCGGTAAAGACCTGGCGGCATGGTATCGGGCTAAAAGCTGGTTAATGGCAATCGGACATGACTATGCGCCGGATATCTCAGTACGAAGCTGGGTAAGACAATTTCTCACCGTTTCCGCCTGTATTCAGGGCGGAGGAATGGATACCGAAACCGACGATGTCTGGTCTGAGTGGATAAAAAATCCCGGCTCTCCCGCTTATATCGGATTTGCCGGGATGCAGTCATCCTTAATCGACATTATTTTTAGTGGCGGCAATGTCTATAGCAATCTTAAGACTGCCGTGCTCTCGGATGAATATGGCAACTATTTAAAAGGCATAGCGATAAAACAGAGCTGGACCAGCCGTATGGCCGCCCTGAGTGGATCGGTTGCTCGCCTGAACAACAAACTGGATGAAGCCGCGTACCAGGGTTTTCAACGGATGATGCAGGCCGCACTGCTGACAGCCACCGGGGAATCCGTCGTGGTGTTCGAATATAAAACCACTATTGGACAGCTTCAGAAAGAGATTAAAGCAGCAAAATGGTTCTCGCCAGCCATGGCAAAAAACGAAACGGCCTTTGGTGGCTTGATAAAAAATGGTAGCACCTCAGCAACCGACTGGATTATCGGTATTCAGCAAAAAAATCTTCTCGCCCAGGAGATCGTTGTACAAAAAAGTATTCTCGGAACCCTTGAGGATATCAAGCGGGTTTTAGAGGATATCGGTCAAACCGATCTTCCGCTTAGTCATCCGCAACTGCTTGATCACGTCCACAATATGCATATTTCTGGCATTTCATTACAGAACCCACCTCACGTTAATATTATGATGAGTCGACCTCAAATTGATGCCTTTAATGAACGAATGCGGCGCTATATCAGCGGCAATGGTTTTGGCGTAGTACTGGCAATGGGCATGCTGGCGCTACAGATGGCCGACTGGCAAGCGAAAGCCAAAAGCGTGCAGGATGCGGTAAATAACACGCCCGACGCGGTAGCCGATTACGCTATCAATCGTCTGATGGTGACCGGTGCAGTCGCTGAAACCGCGGGTTTTGCGCATATGCTAACCATTAAAAAGAACTGGATAGTCTGGGGACCGGACTTTGTTCACCCGCTGGTGAAGTTCGGCGGCGTGCTGGCGGGAGCGGCATCGGTGGTGGATGGGGTGAGGATGGTGGTTAATGGGTTAGAAGCCTTGAAAGATGGTGATAAGGCAACATACATAGATTATTTTGTTGCTGGTACACTAACTATTACGGGGGGCATCATTGGTGGAGCTGGAGCATTTTCAGGTATATTTACTTTATTAAGTGATACTTTTCTACTTGGCCCCGCAGGATGGGGAGCCGTATTGATTTTGCAAGGTATGATCCTTGCCTGGGAGGCTAGCCACAAGCGAAGTACGCCCTTTGAAGTCTGGTTACGAAGCTGCTGCTTCGGTATACCTCATGACAGCGATTTTGTATGGCATGAAAATAGCGAAAAAGATCTAAATAGCGCACTTGAAGCTTATTATGCCATTACTAGTGGTATGATCGCCGAAGTTGATATTACCGGTACCGCTGCAATTCAAACCGTGGATTATAATCGGATAGACATAAAAATATGCTTGCCGGGTTATGATGATACCATTTCAGCCTGGGAACTGTTTCTGGAAGGTGGTGATAATAATGTGCTATTTTCAAAGTCACATAATCTAACGGCAGTAAAGGATCGCGCATCGATAACTTATTCAGAGCGCTATTCAGATTCTTATCAGCAGAGTCTCGAAAATGGAAGTCTGATTATCCGGATTACCGTCTGGGTTAAACAGAGTTCCAATCCTGTTGTTACGCTTGTTACCAACTATTGGCCAGATAAATCAGATACTCATAATAAGCTGGCCTTAACCATCAGGACGACTCGTGGCTGGTGGGAAGGTGGAATTTCCGCAACAGGACTACACGGATGGCCAAAATGGAAATAATACAATGGCGCTAAAAACTTCCCGCTTATTCCCACAGGTTAAACACTGGGATGAAGACTTACCCGAACCGCAAGAGGAGCAACGTGTTTATCCCCGGCTGATTCGGGTGAATGAGATTAATGATGTCTGGATGGAAATCCCCCGCTACGTCAATCATGGCTGGGGTGGATTATGGTTTTTTTTGATTTTAGCATTGTTTCCATTATTTATTGTCAGTGATTCATTATTTAATAATATTGATAGATTAGATTTATTATTTTACACATTGGCTTTTTTTATTGTTTCTTTTATTTTATTTCTAATCAAAATGGTGTTATTTGTCCCTCGCGGCGCTCCCGTGCGCTTCAACCGTAAGCGGCAGAAAGTCTACGTCTACGAGTATCAGCAATATGTATGGCCGTGGAAACGCTGGCCAGTCACCATCAAGGTATTCGACTGGGCCGATATTCACGGCGAGCGGGTGTTTGTGGCCGGTCGCGGGAATTACGGTCATCAGCTGCACTGCGCGGTCTGTAAGCCGGGAACCTATGAAGTGGTGGACCGGTTTATCCTGAACTGGACGGTAGGCGATATCCGCATGATTTACGGGCTGTGGAGCCACTGCTGCCAGTACATGCAGGGGAAAGCGGTCTCTGACAGGCCGCTGATAACAGATGTGCCGCTGAGCTGGACGCCGTTTAAGACGGTTCGCTGGCCGCAGGATGTTGAGCGTGAATCGACCACTGCGCCTGAATAAGCGGACCGGAAATCAATATAACAAGGACAGTAATGCAATGGCACTAAAAAGCTCCCGCTTATTTCCACAGGTTAAATACTGGGATGAAGACCTACCCGAAATAACAGAGGAGCAGCGTGTTTATCCCCGGCTGATTCGGGTGAATGAGATTAACGATATCTGGATGGAAATCCCCCGCTACGTCAATCACGGCTGGGGTGGATTTTATTTTTTTTTGTTGATCCCAATCCCTCTTGTTTTTTTATTTAGTTTTATATTTGTTATTTCATGGCCTGAGCCAGATGGAAGCTTTAAGTTATTATTAATTGTAATTATTTTTAATTTTTTAACTATAACTGCATATTTATTAAGAACGGCCTTATTCGTCCCTCGCGGTGCCCCCGTACGTTTCAACCGCAAGCGGCAGAAAGTCTACGTCTACGAGCATCAGCAACATGTGTGGCCATGGAAGCGCTGGCCAGTCACCATCAAGGTATTCGACTGGGCCGATATTCACGGCGAGCGGGTGTTTGTGGCCGGTCGCGGGAATTATGGTCATCAGCTGTACTGCGCGGTCTGTAAGCCGGGAACCTATGAAGTGGTGGACCGGTTTATCCTGAACTGGACGGTAGGCGATATCCGCATGATTTACGGGCTGTGGAGCCACTGCTGCCAGTACATGCAGGGGAAAGCGGTCTCTGACAGGCCGCTGATAACAGAGGTGCCGCTGAGCTGGACGCCGTTTAAGACGGTTCGCTGGCCGCAGGATGTTGATCGTGAATCGACAACTTCGCCTGAATAAGCGGACCGGAAATTAATATAACAAGGAAAGTAATGCAATGGCGCTAAAAACCTCCCGCCTGTTTCCGCAGGTTAAATACTGGGATGAAGACCTACCCGAAATAACAGAGGAACAGCGTGTTTATCCCCGGCTGATTCGGGTGAATGAAATTAACGATATCTGGATGGAAATCCCCCGCTACGTCAATCATGGCTGGGGTGGGTTATGGTTCTACGCAATAATGCTGTTAGTTTTTTTCATTAACAGCATGTTATTTCTTCAGTTGCCGGGTGTTTTCGATAGGGCATCTATAGATATGAAAATAATGCTTATATTTTCCAACTTCTTTTTACTATCATTTGTAGTCTGGTGTTTCAGGATGGTGTTATTTGTCCCTCGCGGTGCCCCTGTGCGTTTCAACCGCAAGCGGCAGAAAGTCTACGTCTACGAACATCAGCAACATGTATGGCCGTGGAAGCGCTGGCCAGTCACCATCAAGGTATTCGACTGGGCCGATATTCACGGTGAGCGGGTGTTTGTGGCCGGTCGCGGGAATTACGGTCATCAGCTGTACTGCGCGGTCTGTAAGCCGGGAACCTATGAAGTGGTGGACCGGTTTATCCTTAACTGGACGGTAGGTGATATCCGCATGATTTACGGCCTGTGGAGCCACTGCTGCCAGTACATGCAGGGGAAAGCGGTCTCTGACAGGCCGCTGATAACCGAGGTGCCGCTGAGCTGGACGCCGTTTAAGACGGTTCGCTGGCCGCAGGATGTTGAGCGTGAATCGACCACTGCGCCTGAATAAGCGGACCGGAAATTAATATAACAAGGACAGTAATGCAATGGCGCTAAAAACCTCCCGCCTGTTTCCGCAGGTTAAATACTGGGATGAAGATTTACCCGAACCGCAAGAGGAGCAGCGTGTTTATCCCCGGCTGATTAGGGTGAATGAGATTAATGATGTCTGGATGGAAATTCCGCGCTACGTCAATCATGGCTGGGGTGGGTTATGGTTCTACGCAATAATGCTGTTAGTTTTTTTCATTAACAGCATGTTATTTCTTCAGTTGCCGGGTGTTTTCGATAGGGCATCTATAGATATGAAAATAATGCTTATATTTTCCAACTTCTTTTTACTATCATTTGTAGTCTGGTGTTTCAGGATGGTCTTATTCGTCCCTCGCGGCGCTCCCGTACGCTTCAACCGTAAGCGGCAGAAAGTCTACGTCTACGAGCATCAGCAACATGTATGGCCATGGAAACGCTGGCCAGTCACCATCAAGGTATTGGACTGGGCCGATATTCACGGTGAGCGGGTATTTGTGGCCGGTCGCGGGAATTACGGTCATCAGCTGTACTGCGCGGTCTGTAAGCCGGGAACCTATGAAGTAGTGGACCGGTTTATCCTTAACTGGACGGTAGGCGATATCCGCATGATTTACGGGCTGTGGAGCCACTGCTGCCAGTACATGCAGGGGAAAGCGGTCTCTGACAGGCCGCTGATAACAGAGGTGCCGCTGAGCTGGACGCCGTTTAAGACGGTTCGCTGGCCGCAGGATATTGAGCGTGAATCGACAACTTCGCCTGAATAAGCGGACCGGAAATTAATATAACAAGGACAGTAATGCGATGGCGCTAAAAACTTCCCGCTTATTCCCACAGGTTAAATACTGGGATGAAAACTTACCCGAGCCGCAAGAGGAGCAGCGTGTTTATCCCCGGCTGATTCGGGTGAATGAGATTAATGATGTCTGTATGGAAATCCCCCGCTACGTCAATCACGGCTGGGGTGGGTTTTACTTATTCTTATTGATTTCAATTCCGTCTATACTATTATGTTGCTTTGCATTTATTATTTCTTGGTCGGAGCCAGATCGAGGATTTAAATTATTTCTGCTGGTTGCAATGTTTGCATTTACCAGTATGACTGCATATTTATTACGAATGGCCTTATTCGTCCCTCGCGGCGCTCCCGTACGCTTCAACCGTAAGCGGCAGAAAGTCTATGTTTACGAGCATCAGCAACATGTGTGGCCATGGAAGCGCTGGCCAGTCACCATCAAGGTATTCGACTGGGCCGATATTCACGGCGAGCGGGTGTTTGTGGCCGGTCGCGGGAATTACGGTCATCAGCTGCACTGCGCGGTCTGTAAGCCGGGAACCTATGAAGTGGTGGACCGGTTTATCCTTAACTGGACGGTAGGTGATATCCGCATGATTTACGGCCTGTGGAGCCACTGCTGCCAGTACATGCAGGGGAAAGCGGTCTCTGACAGGCCGCTGATAACCGAGGTGCCGCTGAGCTGGACGCCGTTTAAGACGGTTCGCTGGCCGCAGGATGTTGAGCGTGAATCGACCACTGCGCCTGAATAAGCGGACCGGAAATTAATATAACAAGGACAGTAATGCAATGGCGCTAAAAACCTCCCGCCTGTTTCCACAGGTTAAATACTGGGATGAGGACTTACCCGAAATAACAGAGGAGCAGCGTGTTTATCCCCGGCTGATTCGGGTGAATGAGATTAATGATGTCTGGATGGAAATCCCCCGCTACGTCAATCACGGCTGGGGTGGATTATGGTTCTACGCAATAATGCTGTTAGTTTTTTTCATTAACAGCATGTTATTTCTTCAGTTGCCGGGTATTTTTAATCATGTTTCTGTGGATCTCATATTAATGTTTATGCTTGCCAGCTTCACAGTATTAACCTTATGTTTTTGGTGTTTCAGGATGGTCTTATTTGTCCCCCGCGGTGCCCCCGTACGCTTCAACCGTAAGCGGCAGAAAGTCTACGTCTACGAGCATCAGCAACATGTATGGCCATGGAAACGCTGGCCAGTCACCATCAAGGTATTGGACTGGGCCGATATTCACGGCGAGCGGGTGTTTGTGGCCGGTCGCGGGAATTACGGTCATCAGCTGTACTGCGCGGTCTGTAAGCCGGGAACCTATGAAGTAGTGGACCGGTTTATCCTTAACTGGACGGTAGGCGATATCCGCATGATTTACGGGCTGTGGAGCCACTGCTGCCAGTACATGCAGGGGAAAGCGGTCTCTGACAGGCCGCTGATAACAGAGGTGCCGCTGAGCTGGACGCCGTTTAAGACGGTTCGCTGGCCGCAGGATATTGAGCGTGAATCGACAACGGAAAAATAGCCCTTCGGATACAATACCAGCTGCGTCAGACGAAATGCAGGCCCGGTAAGCGCAGCGCCACCGGGCAGGAAGAACACGCTGCTGACCTTTATAAAATCCGAAAATTATCTAAACCTGTATCCTCAGTGAAGGTTTTATTTTCCCCAATGCTATCGTACGGTTTTAAATGCATGGAGCAACAAAATGAAAATAAGCTCAGTTTTTATTATTGCGGCGATATTCATTTCTGGATGTAGTTTTCGTATAGCCGATCTTACGGTGGCAAGTACCAAAAATATTAATCTCAATGCAGACCCCAGTGACTCGTATAAATTGAGTAATAAGCCACGGTTTGTTAAAGGAAGTCGTGTTAGGGGTGATGACTATGTTCCGGTGATATTGTTTCCGTTGGGTCTGCCGGACGTTGAAGAAGCTGCTGATAAAGCCATAGAGAAAGACAGCTGTGCTGTTGCTTTAAGTGATACTGTCATTAGACAAAATATGTATGCTGTTATAGTGGGTGCGGTGGGTTATAGCGTTGAAGGCGATCTGGTCATCGACAGAATGCTGCCCGGTTGTGAAAATAGGAAATGATTTATTTATAAAAACTCGCTTCGGCGAGTTTGACTGGAAAAATAGTCGCTCTGCATAAGACCCGGTTACCATAAAAGCCTGAACGACTGGCATCACCCGTCAGGCTTTTTTAAGCGTTAGCGGAAACGCTAATGAAGTATGAAATAACTCTGCCAACCCGTCCCCGCCATTCAACCTTTATCGCGTGATCGTCCAGCCGCGGGCTTTCCATAATGCCGGTAGCTCGGCAAGATCGGTAAACGTCGTTACTTTTGGATGATCGATCGGCTTGTTATGCGGATCGGCGCAAAAATAAAATACGTCCATTCCGGCGGCGATCCCCGACTGGGCACCGGCCACTGAATCGTCCACCAGCACTGAACGCTCGGCGTTAACATTCATTGCTTTTGCCGCGTGAAACATCAACGCTGGATCGGGCTTCCAGCGCTGGATGTCGTAGCCGCTGAACAATTTTTCCGGAAAATGATGCAGCATACCGGTACGGCCCAGAGAGTGTTGCATCTTGCTGACCGGACCATTCGATACCACGCACATTGGCACGATAATGCTATCCAGCAGCGCGTTTGCGCCATCAATACCCACCAGCTCTGAATCAAACAGGCGGGCGACTTCAGCGCGATATACCGGTTCTAGATCGGCCTTTGCCAGATTAACACCGTACTCCGCGTTAATGGTGTCGATAATTTCATAAAGCTTAACGCCTTTAAAACGCTTAAAAATCGTTTCCAGATCGAGCGTAATTCCGTACTGCTGAAACATATGCACGTAGGCACGGGAGCAAATGACTTCGCTGTCGACCAGCGTACCGTCACAATCAAAAAATACTGCCTCAATGGGGGACATACCTGTTTCCCTTTCAATAAGTTTAACGTTTATCCGGTGAAATTTAGGCTACGCAATCGTTGCCGTATAAGCAAAATCAATGAAAAAAGTCGCTTCTGAATCTTCCCATTGTCTCATTTTGGTATAGGATAGCGACGGATTTTCCCTCCTTTTCTCGGAAACAGATAATGAGTCAACAACACCATACCCAGGCGTCTGGTCAGGGAATACTTGAGCGCGTGTTTAAATTACGGGCACATGGCACGACGGCACGTACTGAAGTCATTGCCGGGTTTACCACCTTTCTGACGATGGTTTATATCGTTTTCGTTAACCCGCAGATCCTCGGTGTGGCCGGAATGGACACCAGCGCTGTTTTCGTGACGACCTGCTTAATCGCTGCGCTGGGCAGTATTCTGATGGGGATCTTCGCCAACCTGCCGGTCGCACTGGCTCCGGCGATGGGACTTAATGCCTTTTTCGCCTTTGTCGTGGTGCAGGCCATGGGTCTGCCGTGGCAAGTAGGCATGGGTGCGATCTTCTGGGGCGCGATAGGTCTGCTGCTGCTGACGATTTTCCGCGTTCGTTACTGGATGATTGCCAATATTCCGCTAAGCCTGCGGGTTGGCATCACTAGCGGTATTGGGCTGTTTATCGGCATGATGGGCCTGAAAAACGCAGGCGTGATCGTCGCAAATCCGGAAACGCTGGTAAGCATCGGCAATCTGACCTCGCATAGCGTGCTGCTGGGCGTGCTGGGATTCTTTATCATTGCAATCCTGGCGTCACGTAACATTCACGCTGCGGTGCTGGTCTCTATTGTGGTCACCACACTGCTGGGCTGGATGCTGGGCGATGTTCACTATCAGGGGATTGTTTCCGCCCCGCCAAGCGTTAGCACAGTAATTGGTCACGTTGATTTAGCCGGTTCATTCAACCTGGGCCTCGCCGGGGTGATCTTCTCCTTCATGCTGGTTAACCTGTTCGACTCTTCCGGTACTCTGATTGGCGTAACCGATAAAGCCGGCCTGGCAGACGAGAAAGGGAAATTCCCGCGCATGAAGCAGGCGCTGTATGTCGACAGCATCTCTTCCGTCGCAGGCGCGTTCATCGGAACCTCGTCGGTGACCGCGTATATCGAATCTTCTTCCGGCGTTTCCGTTGGCGGTCGCACCGGTTTAACCGCTGTCGTCGTCGGCATCCTGTTCCTGCTGGTCATTTTCCTCTCACCGCTGGCTGGCATGGTTCCTTCTTATGCCGCGGCAGGTGCGCTGATTTACGTTGGCGTCCTGATGACCTCAAGCCTGGCGCGTGTGAAATGGGAAGACCTGACGGAATCCGTTCCGGCGTTTATTACCGCCGTAATGATGCCGTTTAGTTTCTCGATTACTGAAGGCATCGCGCTGGGCTTTATTTCTTATTGCGTGATGAAGATAGGGACGGGGCGTCTGCGCGATCTCAGCCCGTGCGTCATTATTGTGGCGTTACTGTTTGTGCTGAAAATTGTATTTATCGACGCACACTAAGCGCTAATTCGCCTTCTCACTCGGTGAGAAGGCGAATACTTATCAGGCTTTAACCCGCTCGATAAAATCGGCAAATGCGGTCAGCTGACCTGTCAGGTGATCCAGGGTGCTCTGATCGACAACCTCACCCGTTTGCGCATCCACCTTGTTCTGGATTGCACCGCCCATAAACTCCGGCTTATTCATAACCATCGCGTCAAGAAAGACCAGAATTTGACGCAGATGATACTGACAGCGCGCACCGCCAATGACACCCATTGAGCTGGTCTGGATCAGCACGGGTTTTCCGGCCAGTGGCTGATCGGGCAGGCGGGACAGCCAGTCGATGGCATTTTTTAGCCCGCCCGGTACAGAGTAGTTATATTCCGGCGTCACGATAACCACACCGTCTGCCTGGCGAATTTGTTCAGCCAGCGCTTCTACAGTCGCCGGAAAGCCTTCTTCTTCCTGTACGTCTGCATCGTACAGCGGAATATCACCAATTGACGGCAGCGCACTGACCTGCATACCTGCCGGAGCGATTTTCGGCAGCGTCCGCGCGACCATCGCATTAAACGATCCTTTACGCAGGCTTCCTAATAACGTAACAACATTCACCGTATCAGACATCATAGCTCCTTCGTGTGGTGGAGATTAGTTTTGATCGTATTCGTTAAGTGTAACCATTTTTTCAGCCGTTATACTGGTAAACCGCATCAGGCGGCCGGAAGGTTCATTGGCGCGCACTTGGGTGTCCGGCAGGCAGCGCCAGCTCCCCTGACCGTTATGCTCCCAGACTTTCAGGCGTTCAATTGCCGGCGTGGCTGCGACTGACCATACCAGCACAGCTTCAGCGTCGCATATGGCTTCAACGTGCACGGCATTACCTGTCCGCAATCGTCCTGCACCCGGCAGCAGTTGTAATCCCTGAGTATCGCTCTCCATGTTGCCCGTCAGTTTTACTATGCTCCGGCGCAGCGCCAGCAGCTGGATTCGGGCTTCATAGGGATCGTTTTGATTATTAATCCACAGCGCTTCATTGCTGGTGAAGTGATAGCGTTCAGGCAGATGCGCCGGGTGTGTGCCTGGCAACGTACGCTGAAGGGCGAGCGCAAGGCCACAGTCGCCTTCGGTAGTTAACGCTACACCGGCAATATTTCCGGCATACGCGATAGAAAATTGGGGGAGTGTGGGATCAACAAAAGCCGGTCTGCCGCCGGGCAAAACAGCCATGTCCGGCAGTTCACCGATTCCGTATAACATAAACAGCAGTTCAGCGAGCAGCGCCCGGGAAGCCAGATAACGTGACTGACGGTGTTCCGGCAGCCGCCGTGCCTGCTGATGACAGGCTGAAGAAAGGCGGGTTGAAAGGCGATAAGCGTCGCCAAGAGTCCCTCTTGCAAAGTGCGTAGCCATTTTTCGCTCCGTGATAATGGTCAATGGTAAACAACAAAAGCATGCTGTCTGTTAAACGCTTTCGTTTTAAACGTAAACGACGTAAATGAGAAGATCCTGAACCTCTTTTTTACAAATCCTTTGATTCGGGCGATGCTTTTACTGGCGGCAGGGTTTTTGCGATAGCGCAGTAATAAATCCGCGATGCGATGGTCGACGATTGAGCGCGTATATTTTCGCGCGCAGTCCGGGTCCTGAGCATAAAAAACCCGCATTAAACGTGGCGTAATGCGGGTCCAGAACCTCTGCGGTTTGTATGAAAATCCGAGTTATTTCCCAATACAGAAGCTTGAGAAAATCCGTCCCAGTAAATCGTCCGAGGTAAACTCCCCGGTGATTTCGCTCAGGCTCTGCTGAGCCAGTCTCAGCTCTTCAGCCAGCAACTCACCGGCCCAGGCTCCCAGCAGCTGTGCTTTTCCCTGCTCAAGATGACTGGCGGCGGTTTCCAGCGCCTGTAAATGGCGACGACGGGCGAGAAAGCCGCCTTCCATCCGGGTATCAAAACCCATACTTTGCTTGAGATGATCGCGCAGGACGTCAATACCCTCGCCGGTGCGGGCGGACAGGCGAACAAGTGAGTAACTGTTCACTTCACTGAAACCCAGTGTTTCACCGGTAATATCAGCTTTATTACGCACCACCGTAATCGGTAGCTTTTGCGGCAGTCGGGCAATAAAGTCTGGCCATATCTCAGCTGGGTCTACCGCTTCGGTCGTCGTACCGTCTACCATAAACAGCACACGATCCGCTTGTTCAATCTCCAGCCAGGCGCGCTCAATACCGATACGCTCGACTTCATCATTTGCTTCACGCAGTCCGGCGGTGTCAATGATGTGCAGCGGCATACCATCAATGTGAATATGCTCGCGCAGCACGTCACGGGTTGTCCCGGCGATGTCGGTGACGATCGCGGCTTCACGTCCGGCAAGCGCGTTAAGAAGGCTGGATTTTCCGGCGTTAGGGCGTCCGGCGATAACCACTTTCATCCCTTCGCGCAGCAGGCTGCCCTGACGCGCTTCGGCACGGACCGCATCCAGATCGGCCATGACGCCGTTAAGCTGTGCTTCTATTTTGCCATCGGAGAGAAAATCAATCTCTTCATCCGGGAAGTCGATGGCGGCTTCGACGTAAATGCGCAGATGCGTCAGGGCTTCTACCAGATGATTGACCCGCGCAGAAAAGGCGCCCTGCAACGAGTTGAGCGCTGAACGCGCCGCCTGCTCGGAGCTGGCGTCAATCAGATCGGCGATGGCTTCCGCCTGGGCGAGATCGAGCTTATCGTTCAGAAAAGCCCGCTCGGAGAATTCGCCGGGTCTGGCGATCCGCAGATTAGGCAGCGTCAGAATGCGCTTTAACAGCAGGTCAAGGATCACCGGCCCGCCGTGCCCCTGCAGTTCCAGCACGTCTTCACCGGTAAAGGAATTAGGACCAGGAAACCATAGCGCGATGCCCTGATCCAGCGGCGAACCGTCGGTGTCCTTAAACGGCAGGTAATCGGCATAGCGTGGCTTCGGCAGCTTGCCGAGCACCGCGTGCGCGACGTCGCGCGCGTGCAGGCCCGAGATGCGCAGGATGCCCACGCCGCCACGACCTGGCGGCGTAGCCTGGGCAACGATAGTGTCGTTATGGCTCATGGTGTATCTCATTTAATGGCGATAAAAAAAGGCGGTCATTCGACCGCCCTCTGTTCGTTCCGTTTGCCGGGTGGCGCTTTGCTTACCCGGCTACAGCGTCTGTCAGGACTTTTTCTTTTCGCGGCTATGCAGGCCACGTTTTTCCAGACCACGATAAATCAGCTGCTGCTGAATAATCGTTACGGTGTTGCTGACGATATAGTACAGCACCAGACCTGACGGGAACCACAGGAAGAACACCGTGAAGATGACCGGCATAAAGGTCATGATCTTCTGCTGCATCGGGTCGGTCACGGTGGTTGGCGACATCTTCTGAATGAAGAACATCGTCAGGCCCATCAGGATCGGCAGGATGTAGTACGGGTCCTGTGCGGACAGGTCATGTATCCACAGAGCGAACGGCGCATGTCGCAGTTCAATCGAGCCCATCAGCATGTAGTACAGCGCCAGGAAGATTGGCATCTGAATGACCAGCGGTAAGCAGCCACCCAGCGGGTTAACCTTCTCAGCTTTGTACAGGGCCATCATTTCCTGGCTCTGACGCTGTTTGTCATCGCCCAGACGCTCACGCATCGCCGCAATCTTCGGCTGTAGCATACGCATCTTCGCCATGGAGGTGTACTGCGCTTTGGTCAGCGGGTACATGATGCCACGAACGATAAAGGTGATCATGATGATGGAGAAGCCCCAGTTACCCAGGAAGCTGTGGATCCATTTCAGCAGTTTAAACAGCGGCTGAGAGATAAACCACAGCCAGCCGTAATCCACGGTCAGATCCAGGTGCGGAGCGACAGCCGCCATTTTGTCCTGGATTTCCGGGCCGACCCACAGGGTGCTGCCCAGTTTACCGGTTTGACCTGGCTGAACCAGCAGCGGCTGAGACTTATAGCCAATTGCTGCGATACCATTACCCAGATTGCTGGTGTAGAAGTTGTTAGCGCTGTTAGCCGGCGGGACCCAGGCCGTTGCAAAGTACTGCTGCAACATAGCCACCCAACCCCCCTGAGAGCTCAGGTTAAGGTTTTCATTGTCGGCAATTTTATCAAATTTGTATTTTTCATACTTCTCGTCCGGCGTGGAATACGCCGCACCGCGGAACGTATGCAATGCAAAGTTGCTGCTGCCCGTGTCGCGTTCAGCAGGCAAGTTGATAGACTGCTTCAGCTGACCAAAGGAAGAGACTTCCAGCGGTTTCGCACCGGCGTTCTGCACGTCGTAGTTAACATTCACTGCAAATTCGCCGCGCTTCAGGACGAACGTTTTAGTGAAGGTATTACCTGCGGCATCGGTCCAGGTCAGTGGGATTGCCAGTTCGTTCTGGCCATTCTCCAGGACAAACGCATCGCGGTCAGCGTTATACAGCGGGCGAGAACCATTAGCCGGGTTATCGGGGCCGTCACGACCGGTCAGGCCGCTTTGAGCCTGATAGATAAACTGCGGCGTGGTTTCGAGTAACTGGAACGGCTCGTTAGAACCCAGTTCTTTCGGGTAGGTCAACAGCTGGGCCTGCTCAATGTCACCACCACGGGTGTTGATCGTCAGTTCCAGCACATCGGTCTTAACCGTAATCAGTTTACCCTGGCCACTGGCTGGTACGCCCTGGTCTGCGGCACTACCCGCTGCGGTGGTCGTAGTCTGCGTGATCTGCTGCTGGGGCTGAGGATTTTTATCCTGCTCCCATGCTTGCCAGATCATGAAAGACACGAACAACAAAGCGATGACTAGAAGATTGCGTTGCGAATCCATCGTTAGTGTTCTCTGGTATCAAAGGGTCCGGGCGGGACGGGATCGTCACCACCCGGGTGTAAAGGGTGGCATTTTAATACGCGTTTCACCGTCAACCAACTGCCTTTTATCATTCCAAACCTGCGCAATGCCTCAATTCCGTATTGCGAGCAGGTTGGAGTGAAACGGCAATGTGGCCCAAGCAGCGGGCTGATTAGGCGTTGATAGACCCGGATAAGGGCTATCAGGAGCCTTGAGCCAACCGACAGTGGCGACGCCATAATTTTTCCAGTGCTTCCGTAAGGGCACGATTATCGAGGTCGGCAACCCCTTTTTTCGCCACGATCACGAAGTCCATTGCTGGAAGCTCGTGTTGACGTAAGCGAAAACTTTCACGCGTCAGACGTTTAATCCGATTGCGTTCATGTGCGCGCTTGACGTTTTTCTTGGCGACCGTGAGACCGATGCGGGGATGCCCCAGCGAATTCTGGCGGCCGAGGATGGTGATTTGCGGCGTGCCAGCACGTTGTGGCTGCTGGAAGACGAATGTGAAATGACTGGGAGTTAACAAACGTAACTCCCTGGGAAATGCGAGCTTAACCACGCAGGGTTAGCTTTATTACTTAGAAACGGTCAGACGAGAACGGCCTTTAGCACGACGACGTGCCAGAACCTGACGACCATTTTTATTAGCCATACGAGCACGGAAGCCGTGAGAACGGTTGCGCTTCAGTACAGACGGTTGAAAAGTGCGTTTCATGGCGATTTCTACCTAAACTTGAATAAATTCACTGACTTTTGCGTATGACCGAACGAATTTCGAACGACTAACGCCACAGTGTGGGTGATTAAAGAGGCCGGATTGTAATAATTGTACACTCCGGAGTCAATTCTCTTTCCTTATATCCCGCGTATTTTCGCACGTTTTCTTGCGTAAAACCTCACCAGAAAACGCACTAGCGCGCCGGGTGGAGGATTATACGACCTGCTGGTTAAAGCGCAAGGATCGCGTGAGATCCTGGTAAGATCATTTATGCCCGATGTTGTCGGCGATCATGAATTTTTACGATATGCGGCCTAAATCGTGCCGACCTTATTCAGGATCGTTTACACTTAGCCGGTCGCGATCCTCCCTGTGGATAAATCGGGAAGAATCTGTGAGAAACAGAAGATCTCTGGCTCAGTTTACGCTATGATCCGCCTCCCGATCGGATCCAGAGATCGAGATCGGGTAAAAACCGCAGATAGCGGTTCGCACGTCACCCTTACGTGGGTCTTTTCGCCGTGCGTCAACAATCATGAACGTTTCAGCCTTTGTCATTATCGACTTTTGTTCGAGTGGAGTCCGCCGTGTCACTTTCGCTTTGGCAGCAATGTCTTGCCCGATTGCAGGATGAGTTACCAGCCACAGAATTCAGTATGTGGATACGCCCATTACAGGCGGAATTAAGCGATAACACGCTGACTTTGTACGCGCCAAATCGTTTTGTACTCGATTGGGTAAGAGACAAATACCTGCATAATATCAATGGACTGCTTAATGAATTTTGTGGCTCAGATGCGCCGCAAATGCGTTTTGAAGTTGGCACGAAGCCGGTTTCCCAGACGTTAAAAAGCACGGTTAGCGTTGCGGCACCCGCCCAGACCACGCAAATCCACGTTCCACGGCCGATTCCGGTGGCGCGTCCCGGCTGGGATAACGTACCGGCACCCGCAGAGCCAACCTATCGCTCTAACGTTAACTTCAAGAATACGTTCGATAACTTTGTTGAAGGTAAATCAAACCAGCTGGCCCGCGCAGCGGCCCGTCAGGTGGCTGATAACCCAGGCGGAGCGTATAATCCGCTGTTCTTGTACGGCGGTACTGGCCTTGGCAAGACACACCTTTTACATGCGGTAGGCAATGGTATCGTGGCCCGCAAGCCCAATGCTAAGGTTGTCTATATGCACTCTGAGCGTTTTGTGCAGGACATGGTCAAAGCCCTGCAAAATAACGCTATTGAAGAGTTTAAACGCTACTACCGTTCCGTCGATGCATTATTGATCGATGACATTCAGTTTTTTGCCAATAAAGAACGATCTCAGGAAGAGTTTTTCCACACCTTTAATGCGCTGCTCGAGGGCAATCAGCAGATCATTCTGACCTCAGATCGCTATCCTAAAGAGATCAACGGGGTTGAGGATCGTCTGAAATCCCGCTTTGGCTGGGGTCTGACTGTCGCCATTGAGCCGCCTGAACTGGAAACGCGCGTCGCGATCCTGATGAAAAAAGCGGACGAAAACGACATTCGTTTGCCGGGTGAAGTCGCGTTCTTTATTGCCAAGCGTCTGCGCTCTAACGTACGTGAGCTGGAAGGTGCACTGAACCGTGTGATCGCTAACGCCAATTTTACCGGCCGGGCGATTACTATCGACTTCGTGCGCGAAGCACTGCGCGACCTGCTGGCGCTGCAGGAAAAGCTGGTCACCATCGACAATATTCAGAAGACGGTGGCAGAGTACTATAAAATTAAAGTGGCGGATCTCCTGTCCAAACGCCGCTCTCGCTCGGTAGCCCGACCTCGCCAGATGGCAATGGCGCTGGCAAAGGAACTGACCAACCACAGCCTGCCAGAAATCGGCGATGCTTTTGGTGGTCGCGACCACACTACCGTGCTTCATGCCTGCCGTAAAATCGAGCAGTTACGTGAAGAAAGCCATGATATTAAAGAAGATTTCTCTAATTTAATCCGAACATTATCGTCGTGACCTATGAAATTTACCGTTGAACGTGAACATTTATTAAAACCGCTCCAGCAGGTCAGCGGTCCGTTAGGCGGACGTCCTACGCTGCCGATTCTGGGTAATCTCCTGTTGCAGGTGGCGGACGGTACGCTTTCGTTAACCGGCACCGACCTCGAGATGGAAATGGTGGCGCGGGTTGCGCTGCTCCAGCCGCACGAGCCGGGGGCAACGACCGTACCTGCGCGTAAATTCTTTGATATTTGCCGTGGTCTGCCGGAAGGCGCGGAAATCGATGTGAAGCTGGAGGGCGACCGTATGCTGGTGCGCTCCGGGCGTAGCCGTTTCTCGCTTTCTACGTTACCCGCAGCGGATTTCCCTAATCTGGATGACTGGCAGAGCGAAGTCGAATTCACCCTGCCGCAGGCCACCATGAAACGGCTGATCGAAGCGACACAGTTCTCTATGGCCCATCAGGACGTGCGCTACTACCTGAACGGAATGTTATTCGAAACTGAAGGGGACGAGCTGCGTACCGTGGCTACCGACGGGCACCGTCTGGCGGTCTGCTCGATGCCACTCGGTGAATCGTTGCCCAGCCATTCGGTGATCGTTCCACGTAAAGGCGTTATCGAACTGATGCGGATGCTCGACGGCGGCGATACGCCGCTGCGCGTGCAGATCGGCAGCAACAATATTCGCGCTCACGTTGGCGACTTTATCTTTACCTCGAAGCTGGTAGATGGTCGTTTCCCGGATTATCGCCGCGTCCTGCCAAAGAATCCGGATAAACATCTGGAAGCGGGCTGCGATATCCTCAAGCAGGCTTTTGCCCGTGCGGCTATTCTCTCCAACGAGAAGTTTCGCGGTGTACGCCTGTACGTAAGCGAAAATCAGATCAAAATTACCGCCAACAACCCGGAGCAGGAAGAAGCCGAAGAAATTCTCGACGTCACCTATGCCGGAACGGAAATGGAAATTGGCTTCAACGTCAGCTACGTGCTGGACGTTCTGAACGCGCTGAAATGTGAAAACGTCCGCATTATGCTGACCGATTCCGTATCAAGCGTGCAGATCGAAGACGCCGCCTCGCAAAGTGCGGCCTACGTTGTCATGCCAATGAGACTGTAATGTCCCTTTCGCGTTTAGCGATCCGCGATTTTCGCAACATAGAAAACGCGGATCTCGCGCTCTCACCCGGCTTTAATTTTCTGGTTGGGGCGAACGGCAGCGGCAAAACCAGCGTGCTGGAAGCCATCTATACGCTCGGCCATGGCCGGGCGTTTCGCAGTTTGCAAATCGGCCGGGTTATTCGTCATGATCAGGATGCATTTATTCTGCATGGACGGTTGCAGACACAAGAGCGCGAAGTTTCCATCGGTCTGACCAAAGATAAGCAGGGTGACAGTAAAGTGCGCATTGACGGCACTGACGGCCATAAAGTGGCCGAGCTGGCACACCTGATGCCAATGCAGTTAATCACTCCCGAGGGGTTTACTTTACTCAACGGCGGCCCCAAATACAGAAGAGCATTCCTTGACTGGGGATGCTTCCATAATGAAGCCGGTTTCTTTACCGCCTGGAGTAACCTTAAACGGCTGCTTAAACAGCGCAATGCGGCGCTGCGCCAGGTGAGCCACTACGCGCAGTTACGTCCGTGGGACAAAGAACTGATCCCGCTGGCGGAACAAATCAGCCGCTGGCGCGCTGAATACAGTGCGGCTATTGCTGAAGATATGGCAGATACCTGCAAACAATTTTTACCTGAGTTCACCCTGAGCTTCTCCTTCCAGCGCGGCTGGGAAAAAGAGACGGAGTATGCTGAGGTGCTGGAACGCAGTTTCGAACGCGACCGCATGTTGACCTATACCGCGCACGGCCCGCACAAAGCGGATTTCCGCATTCGTGCTGACGGCGCGCCGGTAGAAGATACCCTGTCGCGCGGGCAGCTAAAACTCCTGATGTGCGCGCTACGTCTGGCGCAGGGCGAGTTTTTAACCCGTGAAAGCGGACGGCGCTGCTTATACCTGATAGATGATTTTGCCTCTGAACTTGACGATGCGCGTCGCGGACTGCTTGCCAGCCGCTTAAAAGCCACGCAGTCGCAGGTCTTCGTCAGCGCTATTAGCGCTGAGCACGTTATGGACATGTCGGACAAAAATTCGAAGATGTTCACCGTGGAAAAGGGTAAAATAGCGGATTAACCCAAGATAAAATGAGCGAGAAACGTTGATGTCGAATTCTTATGACTCCTCCAGTATCAAAGTCCTGAAAGGGCTGGATGCGGTACGTAAGCGCCCGGGTATGTATATCGGCGATACGGATGACGGCACCGGTCTGCACCATATGGTATTCGAGGTGGTAGATAACGCTATCGACGAAGCGCTCGCCGGTCACTGTAAAGATATCGTCGTGACCATCCATGCTGACAACTCCGTTTCCGTAACGGATGATGGCCGTGGTATTCCGACGGGGATCCACCCGGAAGAAGGCGTCTCGGCGGCAGAAGTGATCATGACCGTTCTGCATGCGGGCGGTAAATTCGATGATAACTCTTATAAAGTCTCTGGCGGCCTGCACGGCGTTGGGGTCTCGGTGGTTAACGCCCTGTCGCAGAAGCTGGAACTGCTGATCCGCCGCGAAGGCAAAGTGCATCAGCAAACCTACGTTCACGGTGTGCCGCAGGCACCGCTGACGGTTACCGGTGACACCGATGTGACCGGTACGCAGGTACGTTTCTGGCCAAGCCATGAAACATTTACCAACGTCGTGGAATTCGAATACGAAATTCTGGCAAAACGCCTGCGCGAGCTGTCGTTCCTGAACTCGGGCGTGTCTATTCGCCTGCGCGACAAGCGTGATGGTAAAGAAGACCATTACCATTATGAGGGCGGCATTAAGGCGTTTGTTGAGTATCTGAACAAGAACAAAACGCCTATCCACCCGAATGTGTTCTACTTCTCTACCGAAAAAGACGGTATTGGCGTGGAAGTGGCGCTGCAGTGGAATGACGGTTTCCAGGAAAACATTTACTGCTTCACCAACAACATTCCGCAGCGCGATGGCGGTACTCACCTCGCCGGCTTCCGTGCGGCGATGACCCGTACGCTGAACGCCTATATGGACAAAGAAGGCTACAGCAAAAAGGCCAAAGTCAGCGCGACCGGCGACGATGCGCGTGAAGGTCTGATTGCCGTCGTTTCGGTAAAAGTACCGGACCCGAAATTCTCTTCACAGACCAAAGACAAACTGGTCTCTTCAGAAGTGAAAACGGCCGTAGAGCAGCAAATGAACGAGCTGCTGGGCGAATATCTGCTGGAAAACCCGTCTGACGCTAAAATCGTGGTTGGCAAAATTATTGATGCCGCCCGCGCCCGTGAAGCAGCACGCCGCGCGCGTGAAATGACCCGTCGTAAAGGCGCGCTGGACTTAGCCGGTCTGCCGGGCAAGCTGGCAGACTGCCAGGAACGCGATCCGGCCCACTCTGAATTGTACCTGGTGGAAGGGGACTCTGCGGGCGGCTCTGCAAAACAGGGGCGTAACCGTAAGAATCAGGCGATCCTGCCGTTGAAAGGCAAAATCCTCAACGTTGAAAAAGCGCGCTTTGACAAAATGCTCGCGTCTCAGGAAGTCGCTACCCTTATCACCGCGCTTGGCTGTGGTATCGGCCGCGATGAGTACAACCCGGATAAACTGCGTTATCACAGCATCATCATCATGACCGATGCGGACGTCGATGGCTCGCACATCCGTACGCTGCTGCTGACGTTCTTCTATCGTCAGATGCCGGAAATTGTCGAGCGCGGGCACGTCTATATTGCTCAGCCGCCGCTGTATAAAGTGAAAAAAGGCAAGCAAGAGCAGTACATCAAAGACGATGAAGCGATGGATCAGTACCAGCTTTCAATCGCGCTTGATGGGGCCTCTCTGCACGCTAATGCTCATGCGCCAGCGCTGGCCGGCGAGCCGCTCGAAAAACTGGTGTCGGAATACAACGGCGCACAGAAGATGATCAACCGCATGGAGCGTCGCTTCCCGCGCGCGCTGCTGAAAGAACTGGTTTATCAACCGACGCTGAGCGAAGCCGATCTGTCCAGTGAGCAGACTGTGACCCGTTGGATATCACAGCTGATCACCGTTCTGAATGAGAACGAGCAGCACGGTAGCGTATGGAAATACGATATTGGCGAAAACGAAGAGCTACAGCAGTTTGAGCCGATCGTTCGCGTGCGTACGCACGGTGTAGATACCGACTATCCGCTGGATCATGAATTCGTGATGGGGGCAGAATATCGTCGCCTGTGCACGCTCGGCGAGAAGCTTCGCGGTCTGATCGAAGAAGATGCGTTTATCGAACGTGGTGAGCGTCGTCAGCCGGTGGCCAGCTTCGAGCAGGCGCTGGAATGGCTGGTAAAAGAATCTCGTCGTGGCCTGGCTATTCAGCGTTATAAAGGGCTGGGTGAAATGAACCCGGATCAGCTGTGGGAAACTACCATGGACCCGGAAAGCCGCCGTATGCTGCGCGTCACCGTCAAAGATGCGATTGCTGCCGATCAGTTGTTTACCACGCTGATGGGCGATGCCGTTGAACCGCGTCGTGCATTTATCGAAGAGAATGCGCTGAAAGCGGCGAACATCGATATTTAATCGCGAAAACCCCGTGCAAAAAACGCCTGAATATTCAGGCGTTTTTTATTGGTTTCGCCGCCTGAAAAGTCGCTAACAGGGCGTGCTCTATTGCTACGGCTTATCGTTCATAATCATGATATAGCCAGCGATCTGTAAAGGCGACGTCACGATATCGCCGATGACGGAAAAGGGCAGTAAAAAAACTTTAGGCGAAAAGTGTTGTTCTTCACGTACAAATTCGATCCCGGCGGGCGATTCAAGCACAATCACATTACTATTGCTGGCCTCTTTTGGCCGTATTTCACCGGCAAGCGTAAAGCGGAAAGGGACATCCCGACCGTTATCATGTAAAAAAAGTGCTTTTTGGACGTTTAATTTCTCGGTTTCCGTTAAGTTATTTACGCTGTATTGGATAAGCGTGTTTTTACAGCTAAATATGTTTTGCACCTTGTCTTTTTCATTGCCGGTAGAACAGTTGATGGTTTGTGTAAACTCAATATTCTGCTTATCGAGAGCAGGATTGTTCAATACGGTAGTGATATTTCTGCTAATTTTACGGCTGTCGTCATCTTTTATATTAAGCAGGTAGCTATTATGTTGACCGACGAATGTCCAGACTTTTTCACCACTGGCAGCCGTGGATTGTTTAACACCTTCAATTTTGTCGGCTTTCCAGACTGCCTGGAATGGCCTGCTGTCCGCTTTAATGTCATCAAGCAGATTCAATGTAATACAACCGGTTAAGCAAAAAACCACAGAAATGATAAGCAAATTTTTTAATGTTTTCATAACGCTTCTTATGACAGGGTAAGTATTATTATTGTCACGAGAGACATCATGCGACAATATATTTTTGCAATTACATTATGCCATTATAGAAAAAGCGGGTTTTACAGAGTAAGTAATAATATAGCGATAAATAATTTCCTCATGGCATTTTTTCCCGCGGCCTAAGAAAAGAGGAATCGTCCTTCCTGTCCGATCCTCATTTTCTTTACTGTTTTTTGCGTCTAATCGGGTTAGCATGAGTCAGGACTCATTTAAACGGGGATATCATGGCTATAAAACTTATCGCAATCGACATGGACGGCACGCTGCTGCTGCCCGATCACAGTATTTCGCCGGCCGTTAAAAACGCCATTGCCGCTGCCCGCGAGCGCGGCGTTAATGTCGTCCTGACCACCGGACGTCCCTATGCAGGCGTACACAAATACCTGAAAGAGTTGCATATGGAGCAGGAAGGCGATTACTGCATTACGTACAACGGTGCGCTGGTGCAGAAAGCGGGCGACGGCAGTACCGTGGCGCAGACCGCACTGAATTATGATGATTATCGCTACCTCGAGCAGCTCTCCCGCGACGTGGGTTCGCACTTCCACGCGCTGGATCGTAATACGCTTTACACGGCTAACCGCGATATTAGCTACTACACCGTACATGAATCCTATGTTGCAACCATCCCGCTGGTGTTCTGTGAAGCGGAAAAAATGGATCCGGCAACCCAGTTCCTGAAAGTCATGATGATTGATGAACCGGCGATCCTCGACAAAGCCATCACCCGCATTCCGCAAGAGGTAAAAGAGAAATATACCGTGCTGAAAAGCGCGCCGTACTTCCTCGAAATTCTCGATAAGCGCGTGAATAAAGGTACCGGCGTCAAGTCGCTGGCTGATTCCCTGGGAATTAAACCGGAAGAGATCATGGCGATTGGCGATCAGGAAAACGATATCGCGATGATTGAATACGCCGGAATGGGCGTGGCGATGGATAATGCCATCGACTCGGTGAAAGAGATCGCCAACTTTGTTACCAAATCAAATCTTGAAGATGGCGTCGCCTTTGCGATTGAAAAATTTGCCCTGAACTAAACGTCTGTCCCGGTATTTGCCGGGGATAACGTTTTTTCTTTTGTCTTCAGGCCTGCCCCGTATCGGAACCCGCTGACGCAGCTACGCCAGCGGGTTCGCTTGCCTAATCTTACCCTACCCTATGTGGCGTCGACGTCATCTTGTCTTCTGATAGCGTGGATGCGTGTGCGCTTCTTCTGCTTTCAGGACATTCCCCCGATATCGTCGCGCTGTTCTGCGCGATCGCGAATACATTACCGACCGCAGGTGAACTTCTTAACGTTTTTTTATCAATTGTCGTTTTTGTGATCTGGATTGTAGTACAACAGGTGTTAATCGTACTACTATCCGCTCAGAGAACGATAAAGACTCCGCAATTTTGTACTTCAATGCTGGGGGTTTTAACGTCACCGGGGATACAGTAATGGAAACGAAATCGTGTTGAGGACTTTCAATGACCATTACTAAAACCGATCGCATCATCGTCACCCTGGGGCGGCAGATTGTTAACGGTAAATATACGCCAGGCGCAGCGCTGCCTTCAGAGACGGATCTGTGCGAAGAGTTTGAAACGTCGCGCAATATCATTCGCGAAGTATTCCGTTCGCTAACCGCGAAGCGGCTGATTGAGATGAAACGCTATCGCGGCGCGTTTGTCGCCGCGCGTAACCAGTGGAACTACCTCGATACAGAGGTACTGCAATGGGTGCTGGAAAATGATTACGACCCGCGTCTGATTAGCGCGATGAGTGAGGTACGTAATCTGGTTGAACCGGCCATTGCCCGTTGGGCAGCGGAGCGAGCGACCTCCAGCGAACTGGCACACATTGAGGCGGCGCTGAACGACATGATCGCCAACAACCAGGATCGGGATGCGTTCAATGAGGCCGATATTCGTTATCACGAAGCCGTGCTAAACGCCGTGCATAACCCGGTGTTACAGCAGTTGAGCGTAGCGATCAGCTCGCTACAACGCGCGGTGTTTGAGCGCACCTGGATGGGCGATGAGGCCAATATGCCAAAAACGCTCCAGGAACATAAAACGCTGTTCGATGCGATACGGCATCAGGACGGTAACGCAGCAGAGCAGGCGGCCCTGACCATGATCGCCAGCTCAACCCGAAGGCTAAAGGACATCACATGACATCACGCTACATCGCCATCGACTGGGGTTCGACAAATCTGCGAGCCTGGTACTACCAGGGGGAAAATTGTCTGGAAAGCAGGCAGTCAGAAGCCGGGATCACCCGTCTGAATGGGCGCACTTTCGAGGCGGTGCTGGCGCAAATCACGGAAGGCTGGAATCAGGAAAATACGCCGGTGGTAATGGCGGGAATGGTCGGAAGCAACGCCGGCTGGATAAATGTACCGTATCTTTCCTGTCCGGCAACGCTGACGGATATCAGCCAACATCTTACCCGTGTGAAAGAGAACGTCTGGATTGTACCCGGCCTGAGCATCAACCAGAACGATAACCAGAATGTGATGCGCGGCGAAGAGACGCAGCTGGTCGGTGCACAGGCATTAATGCCTTCCGCGCTGTATGTGATGCCTGGCACCCACTGCAAATGGGTTCAAATTAACGATCGGGAAGTGGTGAGTTTCCGTACGGTGATGACCGGCGAGCTTCATCATGTCCTGCTTAAACATACGCTGGTGGGCGCAGGTCTGCCGCAACAAACCGATTCACCCGAGGCGTTTAATGCCGGGCTGGAGCGCGGTCTGCAATCGCCTGATGTCGTTTCTCGTTTGTTTGAAGTCCGTGCCTCTCACGTACTGGGTACTCTACCGCGTGAGCAGGTGAGCGAGTTCCTCTCTGGCCTGCTAATTGGCAGTGAAGTGGCCAGTATGGCCGATGACATCCCGACAGCTCAGGCCGTCACGCTTGTCGCCAGCCCATCGCTCACGACACGCTATCAGCAGGCATTAACACTTTTCGGCCGTCAAAGTCAGACGCTTAGCGGCGACGTCGCATTTCAGGCAGGTATAAGGAGCATCGCTCATGCAGTGGCACAATAAACTTCCGCTTATCGCCATTCTTCGCGGAATTAAACCCGAGGAAGCACATGCCCACGTGGCCGCGGTCATTAACGCAGGGTTTGAAGCCGTTGAGATCCCGCTGAATTCACCGGAATGGCAAAAAAGCATTCCGGCCATGGTGAAAGACTTTGGCGATAAAGCGCTTATTGGGGCGGGCACCGTTCTTCAGCTTGAGCAGGTTGATGAGCTTGCCGCGATGGGCTGTACGCTGATGGTCACACCCAATATTCAGCCGGAACTGATCCGTCGTGCAGTCGAACACGGGATGACCGTATGCCCCGGCTGCGCCACGGCAACAGAAGCCTTTGATGCAATTAACGCCGGCGCGCAGTCGCTGAAAATTTTTCCTTCATCGGCGTTTGGCCCGGAATATATCAAGGCGCTGAAAGCTGTTCTGCCGCCGGAAATCCCGGTGTTTGCCGTTGGTGGCGTCACGCCGGAGAACTTAAAGCAGTGGATTGATGCCGGTTGTATCGGAGCCGGACTGGGCGGCGATTTGTACCGCGCCGGGCAATCGGTCGAACGTACCGCGCAGCAGGCAACCGCATTTGTGAAAGCGTATCGAGAGGCAGTGAAATGAAAATAACCAAACTCACCACGTATCGTTTACCCCCGCGCTGGATGTTTCTCAAAATAGAAACCGACGAAGGCGTGGTTGGCTGGGGCGAACCGGTCATTGAAGGGCGTTCGCGTACCGTCGAAGCCGCCGTACACGAACTGGGTGAATACCTGATTGGTCAGGATCCGGCGCGAATCAACGATTTATGGCAGGTGATGTATCGCGCGGGTTTTTACCGTGGCGGCCCGATCCTGATGAGCGCGATTGCCGGTATCGATCAGGCATTGTGGGATATCAAAGGTAAAGTGCATAACGCCCCGGTATGGCAACTGATGGGCGGCCTGGTACGCGACAAAATCAAAGCCTACAGCTGGGTCGGCGGCGATCGTCCGGCAGACGCCATTAACGGCATCGCGACATTGCGTAAAATTGGCTTTGATACCTTTAAATTAAACGGTTGCGAAGAACTGGGCATTATTGATGATTCACGCAAGGTAGACGCGGCAGTTAATACCGTGGCACAAATTCGTGAAGCCTTTGGCAACGAAATTGAATTTGGTCTGGATTTCCACGGACGCGTTAGCGCGCCAATGGCCAAAGTATTAATTAAAGAGCTGGAGCAATATCGACCCTTATTTATTGAGGAGCCGGTATTAGCCGAGCAGGCGGAGTATTATCCGCGCCTTGCCGCGCAAACGCATATTCCGATTGCCGCAGGTGAACGTATGTTCTCCCGCTTTGAATTTAAACGCGTGCTGGAAGCTGGCGGACTGGCAATTTTGCAGCCGGATCTTTCTCACGCTGGCGGTATTACCGAGTGCTATAAAATCGCGGGTATGGCAGAAGCGTACGATGTCGCGCTGGCACCGCACTGTCCGCTGGGACCGATTGCGCTGGCGGCCTGCCTGCACGTGGACTTTGTCTCTCACAATGCGGTATTCCAGGAGCAGAGCATGGGCATTCATTACAATAAAGGTGCCGAACTGCTCGACTTTGTGAAAAACAAAGAAGACTTTAATATGGAAGGCGGTTTCTTTAAACCATTAATGAAACCGGGTCTGGGTGTTGAAATTGATGAAGAGAAAGTCATTGAACTGAGTAAAAACGCGCAGGACTGGCGTAATCCGTTATGGCGTCATGCGGACGGCACCGTCGCCGAATGGTAATAGCGCTATTCTGACTCTTTAAAATAATTAATAACCATCGGCTGTTTATCGGCGGAGGGCATCCCTTTGTCGATGTTCAGTAGAATGAGGGTTCTGTAATGAATACCGATCTGTACTCTACAACGATGCGCCAGCTTAATACCAGGATAATTCCATTTATTATTATCTGTTATTTTGTGGCTAATTTGGATAAAACTAACATTTCTATCGCGGCGCTACAAATGAACGCCGATTTAGGCCTGAGTGCCAGTATGTATGGTCTTGGGGTAGGGATGTTCTATATTTCATATATTATTTTTGAAATTCCCAGTAATATTATTATGACCAAAGTGGGGGCGCGCGTCTGGATTGCCCGAATCATGATCACCTGGGGTATTGTCAGCGCTGGAATGTCGCTGGTTCAGACGCCGACGCAACTCTACGTCATGCGCTTCTTGCTGGGGATGGCAGAAGCTGGATTTACGCCAGGCATTATTTATTATATTTCCTGCTGGTTCCCAAAAAGTAACCGTGCTCGCGCAATGTCTTTCTTTTATATGGGGTCAGTGATGGCCTCTATTATCGGACTACCCATCTCGGGTACCATCCTTAACATGCACGGTATTGCAGATATCGCAGGCTGGCGCTGGTTGTTCGCTATCGAAGGCATTCCCGCTATTGTATTAGGCATATTGGTTCTCTGGCGTCTACCACAAACGCCCGATCATGCGACCTGGCTTTCAAGCGAACAGAAAGGCTGGCTGAAGACACAGCTGGCACGTGATAACGCCAGCATAGAGGTGGGCGCAAATCATAGCTGGTACAGTGCTCTGAAAAATAAAACCGTGCTGTTACTCAGCCTGGTGTGGTTTCTGCAAGCGTTTGGCTCGATCGGAATTACGCTTTTTTTACCGCTGATTATTAAAAGTATGGCCAGCGAGCAAAGCAATATTGTTATCAGTTTGCTTGCTGCGGTTCCGTTTATTGCCGCCTGTTTATTTATGTATCTGAATGGCCGACACTCCGATAAAACCAGTGAGCGCTCATTGCATTTAGGTCTGCCACTTATTATTTCCGGGATCTCACTGGCCATTGCTATTTATTCAAGTAATCTTCTGGTGGCCTATTGCTTACTGGTATTAACCGTTGGCTTTAACTTTGCCCTGACACCAATCTTCTGGGCCGTGACAACTGAGAAACTGGCAGGTGTAGCGGCGGCGGCATCCATTGCATTTATCAATACTGTTGCCAACTTTGTCGGGCTGGGGTTACCGCCGTTGCTCGGCAAAATTAAAGATGCCACTAACAGTTATCACTACGGTCTGCTGGTTGTTGCCGTAGCCCTTATTATCGGGGGCATTATCGGTATTCTGATTTCTCGCCCCAACCCGTCCAAAGTAGCAAATGATACCGTCTCTCGCCTCTCTTGATATTGGATATGCTATGAAACAGAAAGTACTTAAGCAAGCGGGCCTGCCAGATGCACTGACAGCCGAATTGAGCCAGCGTTATGATTTATATGATATGGCTCACTTGTCCGATGCGGAATTAAGCGCCATTGCCCGCGAGATTACGGTCATCATTACTAACGGTGAGGCAGTGGTGACACGTGAATTCATCTCTGCATTCCCTGAATTAAAGTTAATTGCGGTGTTTGGCGTCGGATATGATGGCGTTGATGTGGCTGCCGCGCGGGATGCAGGCGCAACCGTCACCCATACACCAGGTGTATTGACTGATGATGTTGCCGATCTGGCGATGGGATTGATGCTGGCGACATCACGTAAAATAGTGGCCGCACAAAAATTCATTGAGCAGGCAGGCTGGCATAAAAGTGGTTTTCAGTGGACGCGTAAAGTTTCCGGTAAGCGTCTGGGTATTCTGGGAATGGGACGTATCGGACAGGCCATTGCGCGTCGGGCAGCGGCCTTTGATATGGACATTTTCTACAGCGATCGTCAGGAAAATCACGGACTAACGTGGGAGTTTGTCCCTGATATTCTGACGCTGGCGCAGAAAAGCGATTTTCTGATGATATGCGCGCCGGGTGGCGAGGGGACGAAAGCGCTGGTTAATCAGGCTGTACTGGAAGCACTGGGTGCAGAAGGTGTGCTAATTAATATTTCGCGCGGTAGTGTGGTTGATGAGGATGCACTGGTTAGCGCACTGGAAAATGAAACTATCGCTGGTGCTGCGCTGGATGTGTTTGCCCGGGAGCCTGACGTTCCTGACGCTTTACAGCAGCGCGACAATGTGGTGATCACGCCACATATGGCGAGCGCGACCTGGGAGACGCGTCGGGAGATGTCACGCCTGGTACTGGAGAACGTCGAAGCCTGGTTTGCCGGTGATCTCCTGGTTACGCCTGTTCCGTAATTGCTCTGACGTTAAAAATTGCCCCTGCTAGTCGGGGGCAATAGCTTCCCGCTGGCAGGGTGACTAACCTTGCGATAATCTGAGCCTCTTTCATGTGGCTGGATCCATTTAATGAAACAACTCACCTTCGCCCCTCGCCATCATCAGTTGACCAATATTCATGCCTGGACGCCGGATAGCCAGTGGCTGGCATTTGATGTGCGTCCTTCCGGCGCATCGTTTACCGGTGAAACCATTGAGCGTGTTAACGTCTGTACCGGCGCGGTCGAGGTTATTTACCGTGCACCGGCAGGCGCGCATGTTGGGGTGGTGACCGTCAGCCCGCAGGCAGAAAAATATGTTTTTATTCATGGTCCCGCAAATCCGGATGCGCAATGGCATTATGATTTTCATCACCGCCGCGGTGTGATGGTCGAAAACGGCGTAGCAGAAAACCTTGATGCCATGGATATTAACGCGCCTTATACGCCCGGCGCGCTGCGTGGCGGTACCCATGTCCATGTGTTCAGCCCGAATGGACAGTTTGTCAGCTTTACCTATAACGATCACGTACTGCATGAGCGCGATCCGGCGCTGGATCTGCGCAATGTCGGCGTGGCCGTACCTTATGGTCCGGTTGTCCCGCAGGGCGCGCATCACAGAAACCACGCCGGAAGCTACTGGAGCGTACTGGTAAGCCAGACCACGCCAGCGCCCCAGCCGGGCAGCGATGAGATTAACCGGGCATATGAAGAGGGCTGGGTGGGTAATAGCCGGCTGGCATTTATCGGCGATACGCTGTCAGCGGCAGGGGAAAAAGTGCCTGAACTGTTTATTGTCGAACTGCCGAAAACGCGGGATGGCTGGCAGCAGAGCAGTAGCGGAACAGAGAAAACGTTACCCGGGCCACCGGCAGGCGTTGTACAGCGTCGCCTTACTTTCACGCATCAGCGCCCCTTTCCCGGACTTGCGATCGCCGTACGTCACTGGGTCCGGGCCAATCCGCAGGGGACCCTTATCGCCTTTTTAATGCGCGATGAGGCAGGCATTATCCAGCTCTGGTTGATATCACCGGACGGGGGCGAACCGCGGCAGTTAACGCATAACAAGACGGATATTCAGTCTGCTTTCAACTGGCATCCGTCAGGAAACTGGCTGGGGTTTGTGCTGGAGGAGAAAATCGCCCGCTGCGATGCGCAGACCGGAGAGATCGTCTTTTTGACTACAGGTCATGGCGACTCACCTTCCGCCGACGCCGTGATCTTTTCGCCGGACGGTAAACGAATTGCCTGGATGGAGAGCGTAGCCGGCTTTCGTCAATTATGGATGACTGAAACCGGACGCTGAATCAGGGTGCGGGCATTTGCGCTGGCGGGATCGCCGAATTGGTTGCCAGCGACGCCTGCTCACTCTTTTCAACGCGTGATTTTACTGAGCTGTCCGTACGGAACATATCCCACGGCAACAATATGGTATCCACCACTGCCGTAAAAGGCATATCCAGCAGTACCAGCGATTTTGTGCCCCAGTTGGTGTTGCTTTCAAGCATATTGCTGCTGGCCCGGGTACCGGGATAGATGCCTTCCTTGCCCCCCGTATGTGACATCACGCTAGAGCAACTGCACAAGCATATTACGCCACTGACCAGTGCCAGCGTGAAAACACCTTTATTCATCATATTTTATTCATCTTTATGGCCCTGCAAAATGGCTTATCCGGGTTATATCGTCCGTGAATCAAAATTGAAAGTTCGGAAACGCTGCTCTGTGGCGGTAATCGCACTTTAACGTTTTGTGTATGGGTTCCAGTGTATGCGCTATACATTAAAGTGCAAAAAATCAGACCCCGACTCTTGAAAGAAGTTTCTTCGCACCCATCTATAGGATGTAGCCCAATGAGGAACTCGCCTGCGGGGTGTTCCGGGAACCGCGACCTGTCCATGACGGAAGGTCAGTACCAAAATTCTCGCTGATTTCAGGAGCTTTTATTATGCGTAACTTTGATCTTTCTCCACTGTATCGTTCAGCCATCGGCTTTGATCGACTGTTCAACCTGCTTGAAAACAACCAGACCCAGAGTAATGGCGGCTACCCTCCGTATAACGTCGAGCTGGTGGATGAAAACCACTATCGTATCGCCATTGCCGTGGCCGGTTTCGCAGAAAGCGAACTGGAGATCACCGCGCAGGACAATCTGCTGATCGTTAAAGGCTCTCACGCCACCGAACAGAAAGAGCGGACCTACCTTTATCAGGGTATTGCCGAGCGCAACTTCGAGCGCAAATTCCAGCTGGCAGAAAATATCCATGTGAAAGGTGCCAATCTGGTTAATGGCCTGTTGTATGTCGATCTGGAACGTGTGGTTCCGGAAGCGAAAAAACCGCGCCGTATCGATATCAACTAATTTTCCCGGGTCGCGGTACGCGGCCCCTTAAAAACCATGCTCGCCGTCAGGGAGCATATGCGAGTCTACGGACCCGCAGAGATTAACTCGCTTCTTTGAAGGAGAATGAAAATGCGTAACTATGATGTATCCCCATTACTGCGTCAGTGGATCGGCTTTGATAAACTGGCAAATGCATTGCAAAACACCACTGAAGGCCAGACCTTCCCGCCGTATAACATCGAAAAAAGCGACGATAACCACTATCGCATTACGCTGGCGCTGGCCGGTTTCCGCCAGGACGATCTTGATATTCAGCTTGAAGGCACGCGCCTGACCGTGAAAGGATCGCCGGTTAAACCGGAATCTGAACCGAAATGGCTGCATCAGGGGCTGGTTATGCAACCCTTCAGCCTGGCCTTTACGCTGGCCGAGTATATGGAAGTCGGCGGGGCGACCTTCGCCAACGGCCTGCTGCACATCGATATTGTGCGCAATGTTCCGGATGCCATCGCACCTCAGCGTATCGCCATTAGTGAGCGTCCGGCGCTGAATAGCTAAGTATTGTTGCCCTGTGCCCGGCATTATGTCGGGCATACCCGACTTTTGTTTTAGATGCAGGCTCCCATCGCGGAGCCTTTTTTGTGCGCTATCACCCAAACCTCCCGCGCTATCTCTGAGAGAATCCACTTCATCTGTAATGTTATTCACAAGGAAAATAGATGAGTGATATAGCATTAACCATTAGCGTTCTGGCGCTGGTGGCGGTGGTGGGACTGTGGATTGGCAACATCAAAATCCGCGGCGTGGGTCTGGGCATCGGTGGCGTTTTGTTTGGCGGGATTATTGTCGGACACGTTGTCGAACAGGCGGGCGTTACGCTTAGCGGCCCGATGCTGCATTTTATCCAGGAATTTGGCCTGATCCTGTTTGTCTATACCATTGGGATTCAGGTGGGGCCGGGGTTTTTCACCTCTCTGAGGGTTTCCGGGCTACGGCTAAATCTATTTGCCATTCTGATCGTTATCATGGGCGGGCTGGTCACCGCGCTTCTGCATATACTTTTTGCTATTCCGCTTCCGGTGGTACTGGGTATCTTCTCCGGGGCCGTTACTAATACCCCGGCACTCGGAGCCGGACAGCAGGTGCTGCGCGATCTTGGGGTCACCGGGGATGTCATCGATCAGATGGGGATGAGCTATGCGATGGCTTATCCGTTCGGTATCTGCGGAATACTCCTTTCTATGTGGCTGATTCGCCTGTTTTTTCGCATCAAAATTGAGACTGAAGCGCAGGCATTTGATGTCAGTGTGGGAAGCGGGCATCAACACCTGCACACGATTAATCTTTGCGTTGAAAACCCTAATCTGCATCATCTGGCCATTCAGGATGTTCCGTTACTGAACAGCGATAAGATAATCTGCTCGCGTCTGAAACGCGGTGAGATGTTAATGGTGCCGTCACCCTCTACATTGATCCAGACAGGAGACTTATTGTACCTGGTGGGCAAACACGCCGATTTACACGCGGCGCAACTGGTCATCGGACGGGAGGTCGAAACGGCCCTTTCAACACACGGTACCGATCTTTGCGTTGAGCGGGTAGTAGTAACCAACGAAAAGGTACTGGGTAAAAAGCTGCGCGATCTGGATTTTAAACAGCGTTATGACGTGGTGATTTCAAGGCTGAACCGCGCCGGCGTCGAATTAGTTGCCAGCAACAGCGCCGCGCTGCAATTTGGCGATATCCTCAATCTGGTCGGCCGTCAGGCCGCGATTGACGCCGTCGCGGCTGAACTGGGCAATGCGCAGCAAAAACTCCAGCAGGTACAAATGCTGCCGGTATTTATCGGCATTGGGCTTGGCGTATTACTGGGATCTATTCCGCTCTTTATTCCCGGCTTCCCGGTGGCGTTAAAACTGGGTCTGGCCGGAGGACCGCTGATTATGGCGCTGATCCTCGGACGTATTGGCACTATTGGTAAGCTGTACTGGTTTATGCCGCCGAGCGCGAACCTGGCTCTGCGCGAGCTGGGTATCGTCCTTTTTCTGTCGGTGGTGGGGCTTAAATCCGGCGGTGATTTTATCCATACGCTGGTGGACGGCGACGGTATTAACTGGATTATGTACGGCATTTTTATTACCGCCATTCCGCTTATCACCGCAGGTGTGCTGGCGCGTATTATTGCCAAAATGAATTATTTGACGATTTGCGGCATGCTGGCCGGTTCAATGACCGATCCACCCGCGCTGGCCTTTGCCAACAATCTCCATGCTACCAGCGGTGCAGCCGCGCTGTCCTACGCCACGGTTTATCCGCTGGTTATGTTCTTGCGTATTATTACGCCGCAGTTACTGGCAGTGGTGTTTTGGGGGATAAGTTAGCGGTATTCATTCGACAAAGGCGGTAATCCAGCGGATAGTCGCAGGTGTTACGGAACTTTGCTGTGAAGACATCCACGATGTAAGCAGGCGGAAGTGGCTGGGTTTGTGGTAGATCTGTCAGAAATCCAGCCACTGTTTTATCCATCTCTATCTGAACAATAATGAGCATATCAGCAAAGAAAGTGGCTCAGGATGAAAAAAATAATCAGGATAAGAATAATGCCGGATATTAAGCTAAGACTAAACAAAGCCACATGATAGGTAAGCGTCGCGCCGCCAAAAAATAGCGCGCCCATAATCCCCCATCGATTTTCTTTACGCATTCCGCCAATAAATGCGCAGAGCAACGCGGCTATCGCAAGTGTTCTACCGATATTATCCAGAACGCGATCGACATCAACCGATCGCTTGATCTCGCTGTCGGCTTCGCTTTTTTCTCCTTTTAACCCGGCGATAATGCCCTGTCTGACGGCGGAGATTTTATTCTGGATCCTGTGCTCTATTGTGGGTTCAGGTGATGATAAAGGGCCAACAGAATAATGGACAATGCCCATCATCAGCGCGATTACGCCGAAAAAAATGCCTGACAAACTGAATAGGTTCCTCACTGCCATTATATATCTTATCCTCATCTGCTTTATATCGCGCTAAAGTGTATCACCGGTATTAAACGTGTGAGGTATCAATCTTTACCTTTGACAGACCTGATATTACGATTTTTACACCGGGTATCCATTGCTTCAGTTAATATTAATAAAACCGTATCAGGAGTCATTATGAAAATTTCTCGCCTTGGAGAGGCGCCGGACTATCGCTTTTCACTGGCAAATGAACGTACCTTTTTAGCGTGGATACGGACCGCGCTAGGATTCCTGGCGGGTGGCATTGGCCTCGATCAGCTTGCCCCTGACTTTGCCACGCCTGCCATGCGCGAATTTCTGGCGCTGGTATTATGTTTGTTTGCTGGCGGCTTATCCATTTATGGCTACCTGCGCTGGCTGCGCAATGAAAAGGCGATGCGGCTAAAAGAGGACCTGCCCTACACCCATGCCCTGCTGGCGATCAGCATAATTTTATTGCTTGTCGTGGTCATTGTAATGGTGTTGCTCCTGTATGCCGGGTAATCGTAAAGATCGCCGTCAACATGATCCGGGTCTTCAGCCTGAACGAACATCGCTGGCCTGGTTTCGCACGTTACTGGGGTATAGCGCTCTGATGGCGCTGGCAGTAAAACACCACTGGCATCAGGCGGGAGCATTATTCTGGATCTCTATCGGCATACTGATTGTGGCCGCGACGCTGCTATGGCGCTATACCCGCAGTCGCGGACTAATGGATGTTGAACATAATGATTTTGTTCAGCCAAAAGGAGTTCGTGACAAATTTTTGATCTCCCTCGCGGTCCTGTCCCTCGCATTGTTGTTTGCTATTACTCATATAAGACAGCTCATAATATTGATACAGGAATTCTTATGATGGAATACCCTGGCAGGGACGATGCTACCTTTGCGCCCGGGCGCACCGGACAAAAAAAGATGCAGATCGATTTAGCTATCGGTCGGCATCCGCAGCAAGCCTATCGTTATCTACAATCGCTATGCCTGACCGATATTGATTTTCTGCCCGTGGTGATACGCGATGCACAGGGAAAACTTAGCGCAGAATCGTTGACGGGTGAGGTATGGGGAAACTTTTTAAGCGCGGTTTTTGATCTGTGGGTAAGAGAGGATATTGATCGGATATCGGTTTCACTGTTTGATTCCACGCTGAGCATCTGGCGGGGTATCTCGTCAGTCGCCGTTGCACCTGAAATGGCTTTTGCAAAGTGCTTTTGCTGTGAGCAGCGGCGGTTTTGTATGGGATGCAGCACAATCAACGATCCCATCTTATGCAGTGGCTATCGTCGGTTTTTTACATATAGCGCGCCGTATATGCGGGTAATGCGCGATCTAATTAAACAGCATCGTTCACCGGGAGAACTCATGGCAATGCTCAGCTAATTGTTACGCCATTCTTAATAAAATGGCTCCCGCCGCGATCCCACAGGCGGCCAGCATACGTAGCGGCGTTACCCGCTCCTTCAAAAAAAGAGCGGCAATAAGCGCGCCAAACAAAATCGATGTTTCCCGCAGGGCAGCGACCACCGCCAGCGGTGCCTGCGTCATTGCCCAGAGCGCGAGGCCGTAAGATCCCATTGTCCCAATCCCGCCGGGAATACCTTTTTTCCAGTTTTGTATCAGGTAGCGCGTGACGTCGTGGCGGCGTACCAACATGGCCCAGGCCAGCAGGCAGGCTCCATTCATAAAAAACGTCCATAGCGTATAACCCAGAGCCGTACCGGAGACGCGAACGCCATGGCCATCAACCAGCGTATAACCCGCAATAAAACAGGCGTTAAGAAGGGCGAAATAAACCCCTTTTTGCAAATGAAAGCGACCGTTAAAGGCCATGGCCAGAATGGCGAGGCAGATGACGCCGATCCCGGTCCAGGCCATGTCAGAAAGCGATTCACCCAGTATCGTCACGCTCACCAATGCCACCAGCAGCGGTGCGGTACCGCGCATTAGTGGATAGGTTTGACTCATATCGGAGATTTGATACGTTTTCGCGACCAGCACGGTATACACCACCTGGAGCATACAGGATGCGATCAGGTAAGGTACGCTGGCTAGCGTTGGCTGCGCAGAGAAGGGCAGTAAAATCAGGGCGATAAGCGCTGCTGAACCGCTAACACTGATAGCAGAGTACAGTTTGTTACTGCCTGCTTTAACGATGGCATTCCAGCTCGCGTGCAACAGCGCGGCAAACAGTAAAACACCGAAAACGGTAAGGGTCATGGTTATTAGTTATAGTGGTTTGTCACAAAAAAGTAACATAACAGTGCAGAGTAAAACCAGCTGCCATTTATGAGAGAGGGGCGGTTCCCCGCCCCTCCCAGGTGCGACTTGAACCTGATTTACCGGAAGTATTTCAGGACGGCATCAAGCAGTTGCAACAAGGCAACAATGAGTTTCAGGATAAGAATGATCATATCCATTTGGCCCATACGCTTCTCCTTTGGCTAAAGGAGCACGACCGACTGGCGTACCTTTCCGCCGCCTGTTGCCAGCCGTATTGTTGGCGTAACACAGTGTGCTCTTTCGGGGTTAAGGCACTGACGGCACCACCCGTTTCAGCCAGGACATCTATCGCGCCGTTATAGAGCGGCCCCCGATTCTCACACCGTGAACATAACCATTATAGATAGATACTGTATTTATGAACAGTATTTTATGGACAAAAAAAGACCGCTGATCCATACTCAACGGGTCAAAAAAGAGACTGAAAATTGCGCGCTCTCGCGAGATCGCGTATACTTTTCGCGTTGACGTAACACAGTGTGCTTTACGGCTACCACCCGTAAAACCCTGAAAAAACCTCGCTCCGGCGGGGTTTTTTGTTTTTTACAATTTTGTAACGAAAATGTGATCGATAACCCAATTTCACCGTGATACGCAAAAAGCGATTGTCCCGGATGGATTCCTGTGTTTGTATGAAACCACGCAATTCATAAGTAATCAGGTCCCTAATGAACTCTTCCATGCTGAACACGATGCTACTAACAACCGCGCTACCCGCTGCGGCTGTCGTCGTGCGTGTGGTGGTGGTCGTCGGCAATGCGCCGTAGGGTCCGGAACACACGATTCCAAAACCCCGCCGGCGCAAACCGGGCGGGGTTTTTCGTTTAAGCCCTCCCGGAACGTCGGCCCAGAATAAAAGGACTGGAGCATGGCACGTTCGGGCACAATATCGCAGACCTCGCGCTACACTGGCGCGCAATTGATTGTTCATTTACTGGAACGTCAGGGCATCACCACGGTGACGGGGATCCCAGGCGGCACCGTGCTCCCGCTTTATGACGCCCTGAGCCAAAGCAAGACGATTCGCCATGTACTGGCGCGCCATGAGCAGGGTGCGGGATTTATTGCGCAGGGGATGGCGCGTACTCAGGGTACACCTGCCGTCTGTATTGCCTGTAGCGGTCCGGGAGCAACCAATCTGGTCACGGCGATTGCCGCCCCCCGCCTCGACTCGATCCCGCTGGTCTGTATTCCCGGCCAGGTGCCCGCCTCTATGATTGGTACGGACGCTTTTCAGGAAGTTGATACCTACGGTATTTCTATCCCCATCACCAAACACAACTACTTAGTACGCAATATCGCTGAACTGCCGCAGGTCATTAGCGACGCTTTTCGTATCGCGCAGTCCGGACGGCCTGGCCCGGTGTGGATAGACATTCCTAAGGATGTACAGACCGCTGAAATCGAGATCGATGAATTGCCCGAGCCGGGCGGTCGCGCACCTGCCCCGGCTTTTGAGATGCAGGATATTCTGGCGGCTGCGACGATGATTAATGCCGCTAAACGTCCGGTACTGTATCTGGGCGGCGGGACGATTAACGCCTCGGCGCAGGTGCGTCAGCTGGCAGAAAAAGCCAACCTGCCGACGACCATGACGCTTCTGGCTCTGGGCGTATTACCAAAGTCGCATCCGCTTTCGCTCGGCATGTTAGGAATGCACGGTGTTCGCAGCACCAATTTCATCTTGCAGGAAGCCGATTTGCTGATCGTTCTCGGTGCCCGTTTTGATGACCGGGCGATCGGTAAAACGGCTGAGTTTTGCCCAAATGCGAAGATTATCCATATTGATATTGACCGTGCGGAGCTGGGAAAAATCAAACAGCCGCACGTCGCGATTCAGGCCGATGTGGGTGAAGTGCTGACCCGGCTTATTCCCCATATCGAACCTCAGCCGCGTGAAACATGGAGCACGCTGGTGGCGGACTTACAGCGGGAATTCCCCGGAACCATCCCGCAGGCAGGCGATCCGCTTAGCCATTATGGTCTGATCAATGCTGTCGCGGCCTGCGTTGACGACAGCGCGATTATTACCACCGACGTAGGGCAGCATCAAATGTGGACTGCTCAGGCTTATCCGCTGAATCGGCCGCGTCAGTGGCTGACATCAGGTGGACTGGGGACCATGGGCTTTGGTCTGCCTGCCGCTATTGGTGCTGCGCTGGCCAATCCCGAACGTAAAGTGCTGTGCTTTTCCGGCGATGGCAGTCTGATGATGAATATTCAGGAGATGGCTACCGCAGCCGAAAATAATCTGGATGTTAAAATTATTCTCATGAACAACGAGGCGCTGGGACTGGTGCATCAACAGCAGAGTCTGTTCTACACGCAGGGCGTCTTTGCCGCGACCTATCCGGGCACCGTTAACTTTGTGCAGATTGCAGCCGGATTCGGTCTGCAAACCTGCGATCTGAATGCGCAAAGCGATCCGCATGCGGCGCTGCGGGCAATTATTGATCGTCCGGGACCGGCGCTGATCCACGTACGTATTGATGCCAGTGAAAAAGTGTATCCTATGGTTCCGCCAGGTGCGGCAAATACAGAAATGGTGGGAGAATAAGCCATGCAACAAGCGACTCGCGAAAACGTGATTCTGGAACTTACCGTGCGCAACCACCCTGGCGTCATGACTCACGTCTGTGGCCTGTTTGCCCGTCGTGCATTCAACGTCGAAGGTATTCTCTGTCTACCGCTACAGAACAGCGATCTCAGCCGAATATGGCTACTGGTAAACGATGACTGGCGGCTGGAGCAAATGATAAGCCAGGTCGATAAACTGGAAGATGTAGTCAAAATCAGCCGTAGTCAGTCCGACCCTTCCATGTTCACGAAAATCGCCGTATTTTTTGAATAATCGCGTTAACCGGGCGAAGGAAAGATCGTCCGGTTTTACGGGTCCATTATTTTCCCAATCAATTACACGCTATCATAACATTCATCTATTACGTGTTCTCTTATTCCACTTCCACCGTTTTTAAGGAGTCAATTAAAAAAACATTCTGTTTCCGAACACTGCTAAAGATTGCTAATTGTTATCTCTGTGATGTATTAGTTGTACCTTCTTTACGATATCATGCTGCAATGGTATCATTGGTCGAGTTGAAGTGATTAGAGTGGGTAAGTAATGAAAATTGTTGAACATTTTTTTATTGTTTGCTCTCCACTTCAGCTCAGGATCGTATCACAAATTAAAGCACGATATGCTAATGCACGCTTCCATATCATCTATCTCAAAACGAGAGTAGAGCTAAAACCTTATATCTATGAGGAAATTAATCGGAACTTTGATTCCGGATTAGTTGCCAGTATGGACTATGGTTTCTTAAATATGCTTAAAATAAGAAACTCCCTTAAGCATAAAAATATTCGCTATGTTTATATGGCAAATATCAGTCATCTTTCTGTTCAGTATATTTTAAAAATGCTGCCTAAAGATGTCGGAATAAGAACTTTTGATGACGGTATTTTAAGTATAAACTCCGTGGGCTATCTTGAGCGAAAAATAAAGCTGAGAAAAGGATTAGGTCGTAAACTGGCGCGACTATGGTTAGGTAAATCTTATAGTATCAGAGAGATAGCCGAAAAAAGTGAGCTTCATTATTCGATAGTAAAAAACGAAAATAAGAATATGAATGTAAATTGTGAAGTCGTTTACATCGATATTCTTACAGATAATACCTCAGCGCCAAATGGGGTAAACACTAACCTCAATCGGAAGGGTGAAATTAACGTTTTTGTCGGCTCCAAGTTTAAAGATATTCTGTCGCATAAAAACGATAACAACCTTGCCGCGCTGATCGATAAAATAAAGTGTATCGCTACGCCAGCGCAATCGTTTGTTTACCTCAGGCATCCACGTGAGAAAAGTAGTCAGCTATTTGGCATGAAAGAGATTGTGCTAAATTCGATTTCAGAAGACTATATCTGCCAGTTATCCTCTGCCTATGAAAGGGTAAACGTTTTTGGCTTTGCCAGCACCTGCCAGCTTAACGTTATGAAGCTGGATAACGTCCACCTTACGCTTCTACAAACCTCACTGATCCGACCGGATATCCGCGATTCTTTTGCCCTGTTCTCGGCAAGCGATAAAGTCACTATCTTTGATCTGGATAGTACGGATACACGTATCAGCCAGGTCCCGGCCTTCAGCCTTTCCTGACGTTTACTCACCCTCAGATTCAGGCGTAATCACCTTCACAAAACCATTCCGACAGTGAGCCGCATAATCCGCGGGCAGCGCCCGATCGCTGATTAGCACATCAAAGGCCGATAACGGCCCCATGTTGGCAGGCGCAACTTCATCAAATAGCGCGTGTCGCGCCAGAAGGATTTTCCGCAGACCGTGCTCCATGGCTTTACGCTTGGTCGCCAGATCGTCCGGGTTAAACCAGGTCACACCAAAATGCTCATGGATGCCGCTGGCAGAAATAAACACTTTACGCGGATTGAGCGAGTCCAGCGGTGATGGATGGTTGGTATCATAAAAAGCATCGCTTTTTGCCCGATAGGTGCCACCACAAAGAATAGCCGTCGCGCCAGGCTTTTCATTCAGAGCCATAAAGACCCGATGCGAATAACAAATGCCGGTAAAGGTGATGTCGTCCGGGATCATACTAATGACCAGCGGCATCTCCGGGCCATTATCAAAAAAAACCAGATCGTTTTCACTGACCAGGCCGGCAGCCAGAATAGCCACGGGCAAATCGCTCTGATGATGTGGTGTGAGAGCAGGTGGCTGAGGAACTGACTGGACTGGTTTATTGACCATAACAATATAGCCGCCCAGCAGAGTCAGCGGCAGCGGTTCGCTCTCTTCCTGACTGAAATCACGACGGATGGTCATGACGGAGACTTCGAGCATCCGCGCAGCGTCTTTGAGATGGATACGATCGGTTTTTTTCAATAATTCCATCAGGCGGCGGATACGTTCTTTCTGCTTAGTCTCCATTTTCCCTCTCATCATCCTGCTGTTAATGTTTCTATAGTAACATTTTTGATGTCGTCAGGAACATGGCGACGGTGCATTACTATACTGCGTGTCACCGGGAAAGAAAAGCCCATCAACTCTCGTTTTTATGCGATTAATTATAAAATTATCAATAAATTATGGCGAAGTACGCACCACCTTTTTGCTAATAACCGCTTTTTTATGCTCAGTATATAAACAACAAGATGATTGTGTAATCGCGATCGTAGTCACAAATGATACTAAAATAACATGATAATGTTACGATAATATCATTGTTATGTGATTGTTTCTGAGAGGTAGTAAAATGGATATCGCGGTTATCGGCTCAAATATGGTGGATTTGATCACCTACACTCACCAGATGCCAAAAGAGGGCGAAACGCTGGAAGCGCCAGCATTTAAAATTGGCTGCGGTGGCAAAGGGGCTAATCAGGCCGTGGCAGCAGCCAAACTCAATTCAAAAGTGCTGATGCTGACAAAAGTGGGCGATGATATCTTCGCCGATAACACGATTCGTAACCTCGAATCCTGGGGAATTAACACTACCTATGTAGAAAAAGTGCCCTGCACCAGCAGTGGCGTTGCGCCGATCTTCGTTAATCCAAACTCCAGCAACAGCATTCTGATCATTAAAGGCGCGAACAAATTCCTCTCTCCGGAAGATATCGATCGGGCGGCAGAGGATTTGAAGAAGTGCCAGCTCATCGTATTGCAGCTGGAGGTCCAGCTGGAAACGGTTTATCACGCTATTGAATTTGGCAAAAAGCACGGCATAAAAGTGTTATTAAATCCGGCTCCGGCATTACGCGAACTGGACATGGCGTATGCCTGCAAATGTGATTTCTTTGTCCCTAATGAAACTGAACTGGAAATTTTGACCGGAATGCCGGTGGATTCCCTCGATAATATTCGCGTCGCGGCCCGTAGCCTGGTAGAGAAAGGGCTGAATAATATTATCGTGACGATGGGTGAAAAAGGGTCGTTGTGGATGACCCGCGATCGCGATGTGCACGTACCGTCTTATAAAGTGAATGCGATTGATACCAGCGGAGCAGGCGATGCCTTTATCGGTTGTTTTGCCCATTATTATGTCCAGAGCGGCGATGTTGAAGCCGCCATGAAAAAAGCCTCACTTTTTGCTGCCTTTAGCGTCACCGGCAAAGGGACGCAATCCTCATATCCCAGCATTGAGCAATTCAATGAGTTCCTGGCCTTAAACGAATAATAACCCTACACAGTAAAAGGTAGCACTATGAACGATAAAAATATCGTTCAGATGCCCGACGGGTATCTGAATAAAACACCTCTGTTCCAGTTTATTTTGTTATCCTGCCTGTTCCCACTATGGGGGTGCGCGGCTGCGCTAAACGATATATTAATCACGCAGTTTAAAAGCGTATTTTCATTAAGTAACTTTGCCTCCGCGCTGGTGCAAAGCGCGTTCTACGGCGGTTATTTTTTAATTGCGATCCCGGCCTCGCTGGTGATTAAGAAAACCAGTTATAAGGTTGCGATAATGACGGGGCTGACGCTGTATATCGTCGGCTGCACGTTATTTTTCCCCGCCTCGCATATGGCTACCTACACCATGTTCCTGGCGGCCATCTTTGCAATTGCTATCGGGCTGAGCTTTCTGGAGACGGCAGCGAATACGTACAGCTCCATGATCGGCCCGAAATCACACGCCACGCTGCGCCTGAACATTAGTCAGACCTTTTATCCGGTGGGTGCTGTCGCGGGCATTCTGCTGGGAAAATATCTGGTTTTCTCCGAAGGCGAGAGCCTTGAAAAACAGATGGCGGGCATGAATGCCGAACAGATCCACGATTTTAAAGTGCTGATGCTGGAAAACACGCTGGAGCCTTATAAGTACATGATTATGGTGCTGGTTGTGGTGATGGTGCTGTTCCTGCTCACCCGTTTCCCGACCTGTAAAGTGGCGCAAACCGTTAATCATAAACGTCCTTCAGCCGCAGAAACGCTGCGTTACCTGGCGAGTAATGCCCGCTTCCGCCGCGGCATTCTGGCGCAGTTCCTGTATGTCGGTATGCAGGTCGCCGTATGGTCCTTTACTATCCGTCTGGCGCTGGAACTTGGCGATATTAACGAGCGTGATGCCTCAACCTTCATGGTTTACAGCTTCATTTGTTTCTTTATCGGTAAGTTTATCGCCAACATTTTGATGACCCGGTTTAATCCAGAAAAGGTGCTGGTGCTCTATTCGGTCGTCGGCGCGCTGTTCCTGGCGTATGTCGCGCTGGTACCGGGCTTTAGTGCGGTATGGGTTGCGGTGCTGGTCAGCGTACTGTTTGGGCCGTGCTGGGCAACCATTTATGCCGGTACGCTGGATACCGTGGATAACGAGCATACGGAAATGGCCGGAGCCGTTATTGTGATGGCGATTGTCGGTGCGGCCGTGGTTCCCGCGCTTCAGGGCTACGTAGCAGATTTATTCCACTCGCTGCAACTGTCCTTCCTGGTCTCAATGCTGTGCTTTGTTTATGTTGGCGTCTACTTCTGGCGCGAGAGCAAAGTGCGCCGCAGCCTGACTGAAGCAACGGCTTCCTGAGGAGAAACGAATGACGACACATCTGACGCTTTGGCGCGAACTGTTCGCTGAACAACCGCGTGTCCTGCTGGAAAACGCCGACTTTACCGTCACCGCGTTCCGCTATGCCAGCGGTGTTGAAGGCCTGCGGGTGGCCAACACCCGCGGTCATCTGGTCATTTTGCCCTGGCTGGGGCAGATGATTTGGGATGCCGAGTTTGATGGCCACGATCTGACCATGCGTAACATGTTCAGCCAGCCCAAACCGGCCCGCGAGGTGGTTGAAACCTACGGCTGCTTCGCATTTCATTCCGGCCTGCTGGCCAATGGCTGTCCGTCGCCAGAAGACACACACCCGCTGCACGGTGAAATGGCCTGCGCGCAGATGGATGAGGCGTGGCTGGAGCTTGAAGGGGAAAGCCTGCGTATTGGGGGACGCTATGAATATGTGATGGGATTCGGTCATCATTATCAGGCGCAGCCGTCAGTCGTGGTGCATAAAAATAGCGCGCTGTTCGATATCCGTATGTCGGTGACCAACCTGGCGTCGGTGGCCATGCCGTTACAGTACATGTGCCATATGAATTATGCGTATGTTCCGCAGGCGACGTTTAGCCAGAATATCCCGGACGAGGCGCTGAAGCTGCGGGAGTCTGTCCCTGCACATGTCAAACCCACCGGGCAGTGGCTGGCGTTTAATCAGCGTATTTTGCAGGGCGAAGCCTCGCTGGAAACACTTAATCAGCCGCACGAGTACGATCCAGAAATTGTCTTTTTTGCCGATAAACTGGATACCTGGACGGATACGCCGGAATTCAGCATGACGACGCCGGATGGCACGACGTTCGTGACTCGCTTTGCCAGCGCGGAGCTGAATTATGTCACCCGCTGGATTTTATATAATGGGGATCAGCAGGTTGCCGCCTTTGCGCTTCCCGCCACCTGTCGTCCGGAAGGCTTCCTTGCCGCCCAAAAAAACGACACGTTACTCCAGCTTGATCCGCAGCAGACCCGGACGTTCACCGTCACAACCGGTATTGCCTGAGCCTGGACGCCCGGCAGCACTCCGCTGACCGGGCTATTCTGCGACATCAGCCGCCGTTATCCTCATCCCGTCGCAATTTGCCCCATTAATGGGGCAAACAATTTTATTCACCTGCTGTATTATGAAAAGCAATTGCACGACGGCGTTACATTTGAGGATATAAAGCGAGATACGCATGATTTGGATAATGCTGGCGACGCTGGTAGTGGTTTTTATTGTGGGATTTCGGGTGTTAACCTCGGGGTCCCGACGGGCGATCCGTCGACTGAGCGAGCGGCTGGGTCTGACGCCGGAGCCGGTAGAATCGATGATCGATCAGATGGGTAAAACGTCGGGGCAGGCATTTTTACAGTATCTTGAGCGCCCGGATGAATCGCACCTGTTGAATGCCGCGCAGGTACTGCTTATCTGGCAGGTATCGATAGTCGATGGTGGAGAGCAAAATTTGCTGCGCTGGCATCGCGTACTGCAAAAAGCCCGCCTGGCTGCGCCCATCACCGACGCGCAGATCCGTCTGGCGCAGGGGTTTTTGCGCGAGATGGAGCCTGAACTCTATGAATTAACCGCATTTCAGGTACGTTACAACGCATTATTTATGCCAGAAGAGGGCGTTTACTGGCTGCATTGATGGGTCAATAGTTGCCGAAACGTTAAGTAGATCACATTTAAAATGTTAAACTGTGCGGCTGTACGCTAAAAATACGCCAGGTAGCATTAATGAGTGAACATACATCTAAAACCCCCTACGGTGACGCCCGTCGTCCAAATTGGGCTGCGGTCTTTGCCGTGGCATTTTGCGTCGCCTGTCTGATTACCGTTGAATTTTTACCCGTCAGTTTGCTGACCCCGATGGCCGAAGACCTCGGCGTTTCTGAAGGGCTGGCGGGACAGTCCGTTACGGTGACTGCCTTTGTGGCGATGTTTTCCAGCCTGTTCATTACCCAGACGATTCGCTCGATCGATCGCCGCTATGTGGTGATTCTGTTTGCCGTGCTGCTGACCCTGTCATGCCTGTTGGTCTCGTTTGCCAATAATTTTACCCTGCTGCTGCTCGGGCGAGCCTGTCTGGGCCTGGCGCTCGGAGGGTTCTGGGCAATGTCGGCCTCGCTTACCATGCGACTGGTTCCGGCGCGTACCGTACCGAAAGCGCTGTCGATTATTTTTGGTGCCGTGTCTATCGCGCTGGTGATTGCCGCACCGCTGGGCAGTTTCCTCGGCGGGATCATTGGCTGGCGTAATGTGTTTAACGGGGCGGCCATCATGGGGGCTGTCTGCATTTTCTGGGTATGGAAAACGCTGCCGTCGCTGCCCGGCGAGACTGAACATCATGAAAATATGTTCGGCCTGCTGAAACGTCCTGGCGTGCTGGCAGGGATGATCGCCATCTTTATGTCTTTTGCCGGACAGTTTGCGTTTTTTACCTATATTCGGCCTATTTTCACTAGCCTGGCCGGGTTTGATGTTGATGGCCTGACGCTGGTGCTGCTGAGTTTTGGCATTGCCAGCTTTGTCGGCACCTCATTTTCTGCTGCAATTTTAAGACGCTCGGTGAAAGTGGCACTTGCCTGCGCCCCGCTGGTGATTGCGCTCAGTGCGCTGGTATTAATGCTATGGGGAACCGATAAAGTCGTCGCATCAACGGTCGCGATTGTCTGGGGTCTGGCCTTCGCGCTGATCCCGGTCGGCTGGTCGACGTGGATCACCCGCACGCTTTCCGATCAGGCAGAAAAAGCCGGATCGATCCAGGTGGCGGTGATCCAGCTTGCCAATACCTGCGGCGCGGCCATCGGTGGTTACGCACTCGATAACCTTGGTTTGCTGTCGCCGCTGGTGCTCTCCGGTAGCCTGATGCTGCTGACGGCGCTTCTGGTGGCAGCGAAAGTTCGCGTAAAGGGTAATGCGAATTAATGACGCGGGAGGCCGATAAAGGCCTCCCGCCGTTTATCAGAACCATGCTTCCCACATTGCGCCAACGTTAAAGTCGTCAAGCGTACCGTCGTCGATGCCGTTTATCCGCGCGGTACGTTTGTTATCGACTTCACCCCCGGTCACGTAGAAACGCAGCATCGGACGGAATTCTGGTCCCATTGCGATGGAGATGTTTTGCGAAAGCGTGACTTTCCAGCCCTTATTATCCCCGCCTTCGTCATAATCAACACGTTGATAGCCGGCTTCCAGCCAGGTGGAGTGCACGTCGTTCCAGAAGTACATCGGACGGACAATGGCCCCGTAGTTTTTGCGATTATCGCTGCTGTCTTTGCTATTGTCATAGTCATGGAACGCTAACAGATATTCTATCTGCGCCTGCTGAGTGAATTTATGGCTTCCCTCAAAGCTGGCGTAAATCGCGGTCAGATCGTCCGTTTTGCTGTAAACGCTGTTATCCGAGTTATCCGAGTAGCGTGCGATAACTTTGTTTACGCCGCTGTCATTAGTGTGACTGAGCACGACGCCACCCTGCCAGGCTTTCATTCGCTCATCGCTATCGACTTCTTTCGAGTCAAATCCGTAGTTGGCATACAGCTCCAGATCCAGCGGACCAACGTTCATGCCATGAATTTTAGAGGTCAGAGCATAGTTCCCTTTATCGCCGGTGCCCGAACCGCCGGTACAGGTAATACGCGATGGGTTGGCTTCATCTTCCATCACCTCCGGGCTACAGGATTCGACGGCGGCAACCGCCGCGACATCAAACTTCACGCCGCCGATATCGAAGTTTTTCACCCCGGCACCCTGTCCATCATGGTTCATCCAGAAGTAGTCATTGATACCCTGCTGTGGTCGCTGATGAAAATCACGACCGGCCCACAGATAGGCATCCGGATTGGATGCCAGCACATTCGTCACGCCCGCATAGGCTTTTTTGAGGTTAACTTCATCGCCCCAGTGATCGAACATCACATTGACGTCCCAGATTGCTCCGGCATCACTTTTAAACGCTTTTGAAAGCTGAAACTCGCCACCGTTGCCTTCGTTACCCAGACGACCAATCGCTGACGCGCCATTATAGGAGCCGTCTACCCCGACATATTTCTGATCGCCGGCTTTAAAATGTGCGCCATAGCGCGCGTAGCCGCTGAATTTCACGCCGAATGGAATGGCCATATCCGGGCTTTGCGCTGCGCTTTGTGGTTCGTTCACCACATCCGCTTTCTTCACCACGGCAGCATCCATTTTTGCCTGACGTTCAGCAAGCGCTTTATCGACCGCTTTTGCCACAATAGCGTCGAGTTGTTCTTGCGTAAATTCCTGCGCAAGGACGGAAACAGGGCACAGGGCGGCGATAACCGCCAGAGTTAATGGAAGTTTTTGTAAGGTTTTCATGGTTATCTCAATGTAATTAACTATTATTTAGATAATAACCATCCCGTTCTGGTTTGACTGAATAAGCCGCTATCACCAAAACAAGTGGATTTTAATTTATTGTCGGATACAGGTTAATTAAATACTATCGTAATAAAGACTCCACTCCAGAAGTTAACTATCAGAGGCTAACGTTGATAAAGATGAATAATTTCGCCTGCCAGTTCACGTGCTAATAAAGAGTTCATTAAATGATCCTGCGCGTGCACCATTATTAATGTCATAGGCTGCCGGGCTTCTCCGGCATCCTGTTCAATGAGTCTGGTCTGCATTTTATGCGCATCGCGCGCGTAGCCGTCCGCTTCGCGTAGCAGACTATTGGCCTCGTTAAAATTGCCATCGCGCGCCGCCTGTAGCGCTTCGAAGCACAGGCTGCGCGACTGACCTGCGTTGACGATAATTTCCATTACGGCGTCTTCTAATACGATCATAATTTTTCTCTCTTTATTACACGCATTTTAAAAGATGCGCTGCGAAATAATAAAAACGGACAGCTTTCGCCACGGAAATAGAGCATTCAGCGTGAAAGCATTGCCCTCACTCTTAATTACTGCTGACAGTTTCAGCAGCATGTACGGTGCTTTGCGCTTTTTGTTCTTCAGTTTTCATCAACGAACGTTCATAGGCGCGCAGAAAAGGTAAATACATTAGCGCGGACATGGCCATACAAATGAAGCACATAATGACCGGACTGAGCGCCCAGTTTGCTGCCCACGAAGCCCCAATGGGCGCAGGCGTGGTCCACGGCGTGAGCGAAACGACCTGTTCCAGCCAGCCCATACGTGTTGCGCCATAGGCCAGTACGGCGTTGATCAGCGGGACGCAGACAAACGGAATAAACAGCATCGGGTTCATGATGATTGGTGCGCCGAACAAAATAGGCTCGTTGATGTTAAAGAAGCTCGGCACGATACCCATTTTACCGATTGTACGCAGATGCGTGGCACGGCTACGCAGCAGCAGGAAAGCCAGTGGCAGGGTAGAGCCTACGCCGCCAATAAGCAGGTAGTGATCCCAGAAGCCTTGCAGATAAACGTGTGGCAGAGCCGCGCCTGCCGCCAGCGCTGCCTGGTTAGCTGACAGGTTCGCCATCCAGAACGGGTTCATAATGCCGGTAACAATGAGTGAACCGTGGATGCCGGCAAACCAGAAAATCTGGCACAGCAGAACCGACAGCAGAATAGCAGGCAGAGAATCAGAGGCGGAAACCAGCGGCTCCAGCACATGCATGATGGCCTGCGGAATAATCATGCCGGTTTTGGCTTCAATCAGCAGATTCAGCGGATGTAGAGTGGCAATAACCACCAGCACCGGGATCAGAATTTCAAACGATCGCGCTACACCGGTCGGCACTTCTTTTGGCAGGCGAATAGTGACGTTGTGCTGCTTAAGCCAGGCATATACGCGCGTCGAGTAAATGGCGGTAATAAGCGCCGTAAAGATCCCCTGACCAGAAAGGTATTGCGTAGAGATTTTACCGTCGGCGTAAGGTGCCGCAACCAGTAAAAAAGCCATAAAGGCCAGCAGTCCGGACATCACCGGATCAAGATTAAACTGACGTCCCAGGCTGGCACCAATGCCCACCGAGATAAAAAAAGTCATGACGCCCATGCTGAGGTTAAACGGCAGCATAAGTTGCTCCCGATACGTCTGGGAGAAATCCAGCCAGCCGCGAGCAAAACTATTGGTCGTTTCGGCAGAAAATGGCGGAAAAATAAAAACCAGCATAAATGAGCCGATGATCATAAACGGCAGCGCGGCGGTAAAACCGTCACGGATCGCGATGACATACTTCTGTTGCCCCAGACGCCCAGCCAGCGGGGTAATCGACTGCTCAATAACGGCAACCATTGACTGATAAAGCGAACTCATAGTGACACCTTTTTAATTTGCCGCATCAATGAGCGACAGAGCGTAATCAAGAACGTTGTCACCGCGCTGCATACCGTAATCCATCATATCAATGGGTTGGACGGGAATACCGTGGGTGGCGGCCTTTTCAGAAAGACTTTTTAACATGTATTTAACCTGTGGACCGAGCAATACGACCTGATACTGCGGAAACTGCATATCAAATTCAGAAACGCCGTAAGCATCAATTTTCACCGGCAGCGCACGCCGGGCAGCGACTTCTTCCATTTTTCTGACCAGCAGGCTGGTGGACATTCCGGCAGAGCAACACAGCATAATCTTGTACATCGGCAACGCTCCTTAAATGTTAAAACTTATTGCTGCAATGATTGGATAACATATGGAAACCGGTTTCCATTTATATCAAACAGAAGTGTGACCGCTATCAATATCCCGTTATATCTGGATTAATTTATGCGCTTTGGGTCACGTATTAAGACGATATTTTGCAATTATGGCGACGAATGGAAAATCGGTTTCCATGAAAAAAGGAAACGGATATACTGCAAGTGATGAATATTTAAGCCAATATTAAATCCAGAGCGTAACGGACTGACTGAAGGGCGAAAAGAGGATAAAGATGTCTACAATCAACGATGTATCGCGTTTAGCTGGGGTGTCGAAAGCCACAGTTTCACGGGTGTTGAGCGGCACGCGCGGCGTAAAAGAAGCCAGTCGCCAGGCCGTGCTGAAAGCGGTTGATGAACTCAACTATCGTCCAAACGTTATTGCGCAATCGTTGTTCAGCCAGTCAACCGGCTGCATCGGTGTTATTTGCGCCCAGGATAATATTAATCAGACTACGGGTTACCTTTATGCCCTGGAAAAACAGCTCAGCCAGCATCAAAAACACCTACTGTTGCGTTTCGCTAATACCAAAAGCGAGGTGATGAGCGCGCTTGAAGAACTGAGCTGCGGGTTGTGCGACGACATCTTAATTATTGGCGCCCGTTTCCCGCTGAATATCCAGCAGGATAACGTCATTCTGGTCGATTGCACGGTCTCGGGCGATGTTAACAGTATTCAGTTTGACCATGCGTTTGCCACGGAAACCGCCTGCAATTATCTGATTAGCCAGGGACGTAGACAGATTGCCCTGATCCAGCCGCACGGTAGCGGGTTTACTGAACAGGTCCTGCTGGGCTATAAGCACGCGCTGGAAAAAAACTTTCTGCCGTTTAATCGCAATCTGGTATTTATGGACAGCACCTCGTCGTCAGTAGCCCTTCAGGAACTACTGAACAATGCCACCACCCTCAATTTCAATGCGCTACTGGTAGCGGATGAACAGGAGGCACAGCGGGTGATCCCCCAGCTTCAGGCGTTCAATAAGTCCGTACCGGACGATATTATGGTCTTCAGTCTGGCCGGCTCATTACAGCTTCCCGGTATTCCGACTATCCCGGCTATTGAGTATTCAATGGATGCGATGGCCGCACGGATCGTGGGCTGGCTAAATGAGAAAACGCAAAACGTACTGAACTCCTGCGTTTTGCGTGGCGATCTAATTATCCCCGACGTTCGCCGACGTTAGACCGTATTTTTCGCCGAAATCCGACGGCGGGAGTCTAGCGAAATCAGCACGACCGAGGAGAGGATCAACAGGGTGCCGAGCCAGTCCGGCAACGTAAAGGTAATACCCAGTAACAGCAGCGACAACAGTGCGCTACTGAGCGGTTCCGCACAGCTCAGAATACTGGCTCTGGGGCCGCCAATCATCTGCGCACCCTTCAGATACATACTGAATGTCAGCGCCGTACCAATAACCACCAGATAGAAAAACGCCAGCAGCACGCCGCCGTTGACCATAAAATGGGTTTCATTATTGGCATAGAACGGCAGCAGCATGGCGCCGCCCAGCAGCATACTCCAGCCGACGACCGGTAACGTGCCGAAACGCGCGATCAGGGTTGAAGGGTAGGTTGTGTAAAACGCGGCAGAAAAAGCCGAGACAATGCCCCAGATCAACGCCGCCGGAGAGATCGACAGCGATGTCGGGTTACCGTGCGTCACCAGCAGAAACGTCCCCGCCAGCGAGGTGAAAATCGCCAGAAACACCAGCGCGCCCGGACGCTTTTTCCGCACGGCGGCAAACCATGCCACAATAATCGACGGGGATAAAAATTGCAGAACTGTCGCCGTCGCGGCATTGGATTTCTCGATGGTGACCAGGAAAGTCAGCTGCACGGTTAGCGCGCCGACCAGCGTAAACAGCAGCAGGCTAATGGCGTCCTTCGGCGTTTTCATAATGGCAAAAATCTTATCGCCGTGGAGAAGCGACAGAGTGAGCAGGATAATGCCGGAAAACAGCAGGCGGATCATGGTCAGGAATTGCGCAGATATCTGACTTTCCTGCATAATAAACTGCGCGCAGACGCCAGAACTGCCCCACAGCACGGCGGCGAGCAGAACATATACGATCCCTTTTTTCGTCGACCCCATTTTTTCCCCTAACCTGTTTATGTTTTAACGCCGCGCATCATAACATAAGCCTTTGCGACAAAAACGTACCTGAATTGATGAGGGATTTATGCAATTAACCGTGACACAGACCGTTACCGCTGACGATCAGGAAGAACTGCTCACCGGACTGCGGGCATTTAATCGTCAGTTTATTAACCCCGAAGGCTGGAGCGACCTGGGCGTTTATGCTCGTGATGAAAGTGGAAAGATGACCGGTGGATTAATTGCCGAGCAAAAAGGGGACTGGCTGTGTATTAAATTTTTATGGGTCGGTGAATCGGCTCGCGGTTCCGGGCTTGGCACCGCATTGATAATGGCAGCAGAACGGCAGGCGCAAAAAATGGGCTGCCTGCATATGCTGGTAGACACCGCCAGTTTCCAGGCACTGCCGTTTTATCAGAAAAAAGGATTTCAGCTGCAAATGACCCTGGAGGATTTTCCGCATAACGGAATGCAAAGGCACTATCTGGCGAAAAAAATCTAGCAGTTGTGCGAGGCTGCGGCCTGTTATGGTTCAGAGTCTGCGTTGCGAAGACGGGGCGATTTAGGCCTCGTTATCGCCTTTTCAACTATTTAATACCTTTTCGTTTTTTAAGCCGTTGCGTTTACCTGGTTATAGTCGGTAGCCAGAACGTGGCGATTTTTAAAAAGGATAAAAGTAATGAAAATAGCGATACCTCCATTGCCCGCCGTGGCCGCTTTATTGCTGGCAGGACTAATGCTGGCGGGCTGCGACGGTAATAAAAACGACAGCAAGCATATTAAAGTGGGTGTCATTAACGGGGCAGAGCAGGATGTGGCCGACGTCGCTAAAAAAGTGGCGAAAGAAAAATATGGCCTCGATGTGGAGCTGGTGGGCTTTAGCGGCTCGCTGCTGCCTAACGATCCTACGGCGAATGGTGAACTGGATGCCAACGTCTTCCAGCATCGCCCCTTCCTTGCCGAAGATAATAAAGCGCATAACTATAAGCTGGTGGCGGTCGGAAATACCTTTGTATTCCCGATGGCCGGATATTCGAAAAAGATTAAAAACGTCGCTGAACTAAAAAAAGGCGCGACCATTGCTATTCCTAACGATCCGACCAATCTGGGGCGGGCGTTATTATTGTTGCAGAATGAGAAGCTCATTACCCTTAAACCGAATACTGGCCTGTTGCCCACGGCGCTGGATATTACGGCAAATCCGCAGAGCCTGAACATTATGGAGCTGGAAGGCGCACAGCTACCGCGCGTGCTTGACGATCCTAAAGTCGATGTCGCCATTATCAGCACTACCTATCTTCAGCAAACGGGGCTTTCACCGGTTCACGATAGCGTATTTATCGAGGATAAAAACTCACCCTACGTGAATATTATTGTCGCCCGTGAAGACAATAAAGACGCGGAAAACGTACGTAATTTCGTGCGGGCGTATCAGTCGCCGGAGGTCGCAAAAGCCGCCGAGAAAATCTTTAACGGTGGCGCGGTGCCGGGCTGGTAATAACAGGGTATCTGGTCAGGGTATTCTGCGGGTAATTTACGGGTTTTTACCCCCTTATTCGGCACCTGATGGGCCGAGTGTGGTAGATTTCATCCCCGTAATGAACTCACTGCACTATCCACGACAAGGAGGCTCTGTGCCAGATGTAATTACCCGCACCGCCCGACGCCAGGCCAGAGCGCTGGTTGCGCTTTTTAAGTCGGCTTCGGCCGGCGGGATTATCCTCATCATCGCATCGGCGGCAGCTATCGTTGTCGCTAACTCACCGTTGGCAGACACATACCGCGGACTGCTTCACTACACTTTCGCCGGATTGAGCACAGAACTGTGGATCAACGATGCGCTGATGGCCATTTTCTTCCTCATGGTCGGCCTTGAGATCAAACGTGAATTGCTTATCGGGCAGCTTGCCACGTGGGGACAACGCGCATTGCCGGGGCTTGCTGCGCTCGGCGGCATGGCGGTTCCGGCGCTCATTTACCTCGGCTTTAACATCAGCAACAGTGAAACCCTCGCCGGATGGGCGATCCCCTCGGCAACCGATATTGCATTCGCACTGGGCGTACTGGCCTTGCTGGGCAGCCGGGTACCTATCTCACTGAAGATTTTCCTGTCCGCGCTGGCAATCCTGGATGATATGGGCGCGGTGATCATCATCGCGCTGTTTTACACCGGCGGGCTTTCGGCCATGATGCTGGCAGCAGCGGCAGCAGTCGTGGTGCTGCTGCTGATCATGAATCGCACGGGCGTTAAACGCCTGACGCCGTATCTGCTGGCGGGTGCGGTACTGTGGTTCTTTATGCTACAGTCCGGCGTTCATGCCACCATCGCCGGTATCCTGCTGGCGCTGTTTATTCCGCTTAACGGCAAGGACGAACAGCAGGAAGCGCCGCTGGATAAACTTGAGCATGCGCTTTCACCGTGGGTGACCTTCCTGATCCTGCCGCTGTTTGGTTTTGCCAACGCGGGTGTCTCGCTGAGCGGGTTAACGATGAACGATGTGCTCTCACCGGTGCCCGTCGGCGTCGCACTGGGACTGTTTATCGGTAAGCAGATTGGCGTTTTTGGTATGGCGCTGCTGGCCATCAAAACCGGTCTCGCTCCCCGGCCACACGGCAGTTCCTGGTCGCAGATATATGGCGTGTCGGTATTGTGTGGGATCGGGTTTACCATGAGTTTGTTTATTGGCAACCTGGCGTTTGCCCGCTCGCCGCTGCTGGTCGACGAGGTAAAAATTGGCGTACTGACCGGGTCGATCGTGGCGGCGCTGGCAGGAATGCTGATCCTGCGTCTCTCCTCTTCCCGGAATGAATCCCGGCCAGAAGGTTAACACCTTCTGTATTCTTACCTGACGTTCTACTTCACATGCCCGGCGGCGCGAGCTTGCCGGGCCTACAATCACCCGATAACGGATCTGTGAGTTTAATTCATCACTGCGCGCGTTATACTGACCGCACCGCATTACTGCCTCCTGAACGCGCATGCTAAAAGAAAACGTAAATGACCTGATCGCCTTCCTGATGGTGGCCCAGGAAAAGAGTTTTACCCGCGCGGCGGCGAAGCTTGGGCTGTCGCAGTCGGCACTGAGCCATTCGATGCGCGCCCTTGAAGAGCGAATGGGGATCCGTCTGTTGACCCGCACGACGCGCAGCGTCTCGCCGACGGAAGCCGGAGAGCGGCTGATTGAGCGTATTGGTCCACACTTTCAGGATATCGAGAACGAACTCAGCAGCCTGAAAGATATGCGTGATATTCCGGCGGGCAACATCCGCATCACCGCAGGAGAGCACGCCGTGGACTACGTTCTGTGGTCAAAGCTGCGGAACTTTATGGTGCGCTGGCCGGATATTAACGTGGAGGTGACGGTAGACAATGCGCTGATGGATATTGTCACTCAGCGTTTCGATGCCGGTATCCGGTTGGGCGAAGCGGTGGCGAAAGACATGGTTGCCATTCCGGTTAGCCCGCCAATGCGAATGGTGGTGGTAGGATCGCCTGATTATCTCAGGCAGCACGGCACGCCAGCCGTACCTGGCGATCTCCAGCACCACCGCTGCGTCAATATGCGGCTACCAACAGCAGGCGGATTATTGCCGTGGGAGTTTTCCCGCGACGATAAGGTGCTAAAAGTGAGAGTAGAAGGACAACTGACTATTGATGCGCTGCGTCATCGCATTGAGGCGGCGCGCGCCGGAATGGGGCTGGTCTATATTCCTGAGGATACGGTGCAGGAAGCCATTGCGACAGGCGACCTGGTTCAGGTTCTGGATGAGTGGTGCGAACCGTTCCCGGGGTATTACCTCTATTACCCCAGTCGCAGACAGCATACTACGGCGTTTTCACTGTTTGTTGAGGCAATGCGTCTGTAAAAAATAGTAATCATGCGCGTTATTGCATATAAATCTGCATTAAGCGTCTATTCTGGGTGTGACATTTTCGGACGTGTGTTAAAAGAGTTATAAACCTTTTATTCAGGGATGCTTCACGGTGCTTACAACGCTTATTTACCGAAGTCAGTTAAATCTCTCCTGTGAGGCGTTTCCGCTTGCTGCGCTGGTTGAAAAGGCGAAAAGGAATAACGCGGCTCGTGACGTGACAGGCATGTTGCTCTTTGACGGGATACATTTCCTTCAGGTGCTGGAAGGCCCCGAAGAGATCCTTAACACCCTGTTTACCAGGATTAGCCTCGATAGCAGGCATCTGAATGTTGTGGAGTTAATGCGCGATTATGCGCCGAGAAGACGCTTTGCCAATGTAGGAATGGTGCTTTTCGATCTGCAACGTGAAACGCCAGAAGCTATTTTAGCGTCGGTATTACGCTACGGAAAACTGGAAAGCTATCTGGCCACCGACGATCGGGTATTCAAATTTATTGCCACCTTTGCCCATACCACTCGTCAGGCACAAACCAGCACGCGGTTTAACGCCACTCACTGGGCGCTGGAGCCAAAAACACCCTCGTTTCATCCGCCTTCACCGGTACCGTGGCCGGGACAAATGTGCCAGTTCGCGCTACAGCCTATCGTCGAGCCGCTGGGCCGGACAATAAGCTCACTGGAAGCGCTGGTACGCACCAATAGCGGCGGCAGTCCGGAACACTTTTTCTCGGCCATTCCTGACGATAAAATTTATGAAGTGGATCTGCAAACCAAAGCGTATGTTTTTGCCCTGGCACAAAAAATCGGTATCGGTCATCATAAAATCGCTATCAATTTACTGCCGATGTCGCTGGTTTATATTCCTGGGGCAGTCGAGTTTTTGCTGGAGAAAATCGCCGAATATGGCCTCAGTCCCGAGCAGATTATCGTTGAAGTGACCGAAAATGAGGTTATCTCAGGTTTTCGGGAATTTAATATCGCGTTAAAGAAACTGCGTGCGGCCGGTATTGGTCTGGCGATTGATGATTTCGGATCGGGCTACGCCGGGCTGTCATTACTAACCAAATTTCAGCCTGACAAAATCAAAATCGACCGGGAAATTGTCAGCAATATTCATCTGAGCGGCCCGAAACAGGCGATTGTGAACTCAATTGTAAAATGCTGCTCGGATATGGAAATTATTATTGTTGCCGAAGGTATTGAGCAACTGGAAGAGTGGTGCTGGCTGGAATCCGCAGGCATCCAGCGCTTTCAGGGGTTTCTGTTTGCCCGCCCGCGGTTAAACGGCGTGAGCGATATCAACTGGCCGATCTTTACGCCTTAAGAGGCTTTTTTGGCAACGACAATCTGATTTCTGCCGCGCTCTTTTGCCAGATAAAGAGCTAAGTCAGCTGCCCGTACCAGATTGCTTTCCCGGGCATGGGTTGGCCACGTTGCCAGACCGATAGAGACAGAAATCGGACCTACATCGTGCAGCTCATACACCATCTTATGCTGTGAAACTTTATACAGGATCTGCTCGGCAATGTGTTTTGCCTGCGTCTCATCAAGGTCCGGTAACAGAATTAAAAACTCCTCGCCACCGTAGCGGAAAGCGACGCCGCTTTCATCCAGCAGTTCACTGATCACCCGCCCTGTCTCCCTGAGCACTTTGTCGCCAGCACCGTGGCCCCAGGTATCATTAAGTTTTTTGAAATAATCAATGTCGATCATCAGACAGCTGACGCAGCTTTTTTTAGTTTCCGCCCGCTCAATCAGTTCGCGCAGGATCTCCTCCTGGTTATGCCGATTGCGCAGACCGGTAAGCGGGTCGAACATGGCTTTTTCAGTGAGCGTATCGCGCAGTTTCTGGTTCGCCAGCGCCAGCGAAAGCGTCTCTGCCATCAGTTCAAGATAGATATACGGTGGCTCTTTTTCAGAGATGTGATTATCAAATGTCAGCAGGCCAATCGGCTTATTTTGCGCGATCAGCGGGACGCAAATCGCTTTCGTGGCGACCTGCAACGGGTAATGTTCGCAGGGCATATCCACATTGTCTCTGGAAGGACTGTGCAGTTGCCCGCGCTTGAGCGCCCAGCAGCACTCTGGCGCGAACGGCGTCGCGTCGCCCGCAGGCTGTAGCCAGCTTGCCATGCATTTCATCGTATTATTTTGCGGATCGAGGATATAGAGCCTGCCCCCCATTTCCGGCACGATTTTCGGCGCAAACAGGCTGATCACATTGATGATGCTACGATGTGACTCGCAGCCCTGAAGCCGTTGCGTCATTCGCGCCAGGAGATTACGCGTTACCCAGTCAGCATCACGTTCCTGCTCCAGCTGCTGCCTGACCATTCCATTTTCCCGGAAGATACGTATCGCCTGAGCCATATCACCGATCTCGTCAACCTGAGCATAAATTGGTGCTTCAACAGCATAATCCTGGGTTGCCAGACGATTGACGATATCGCTCAGCGTCACCACCGGGCGCAGAATACGGTGCTTAATAATAAATCCCAGCACGAATAAAAACAGCAGCGCGGTCAGCCCGACCATGATTTCAGATAACGTACGCAGACGTTGGGAAAGATGAGTTGCCTCGGTAATCGTTGCTTCAGCGCGCTGGTTAATCAGACTCTCAAAATGTGCAAATCGATACTCAACCTGCGACAGTTGACGTTCATAATCGGCACTAAACAGCAGCTGTATCGCATCCTGTTTCCGCCCTTGCTCAAGTGCGGTAATCGCGTCCTGCTGTTCATCTTCCAGCGTTTTTAATAATGCGATACCGTCACGTAACAGTATTAACTCTTCTGCGGAGGCGCCCACATCATTCATCGCCGCTAAATGACGTTCCAGTTTCAGATCCTGATCGACACCTGCTCGCCATGCCTGAATATTTTCCGGCTCATTATGAATAACGGCCAGTCGCGCATGTGAAGTTTGGGCAAAGGCTTCTTTCTGTAATTGCTCCGTTGCCGCATCAAAATCCCGGCTTTGCTTTACCGCCGCCCGCTCCACTCTGTCTGCATCAGAAGCCATAAACAGCGCCACCCCGGAGGCGATGGTCAGTACCACCGTGGCGATATAAGCAAAGTTGGTAATCGTTGCGATGCGCAAGACGGGCCTCACAGAAGTCGATAACGAGTGAATTATTATGAGTTTACTTTAAATTTGGGAAAGCACTGGATTTGAGGCAAAACTGAACCTGTTTTTAAAAGAAATAAAATGTATGGCCTAATACCTCTGATAAAACACGGATCAAAAGATTACCGTTGCTTAAATAAAAAAAAGGCAATGCACTGCTGCTAAATAATAAACCCTATAAAAGTAATGCCTAATTAAGTGGGTGAGATAAGTGTGATCTGCATCACGTTACAAATGCTAACAATTATCATTAATGTTTACATTCTCATCTTCGTTTCCTACAATCGCGGCGTTTCGCTCCTCATAAAACGTTTTATAAAAATGTGTACTTTTTAAGCACGCGTTTAGCCGTGCTTTTTATTCTAAGGAATGAAAATGACAATATCTCGCGTTAAATTACTTGCTGCGGCGATCTCTCTTGCGACGCTCCCGGCCAGCGTAACTGCGGCTGAGCAGGATACGCTTGTGGTCACCGCTACCGGCTTTGAACAAAAAATCCAGAATGCACCAGCGTCTATTTCTGTTATTTCTAAAGCGCAAATAGAAGATAAAGCCTATCGTGACGTGACCGATGCCTTAAAAGACGTGCCTGGTGTGGTGGTAACAGGCGGGGGTAGCAGCAGCGATATTAGTATTCGCGGGATGTCTTCCCAGTACACTTTATTCCTTGTCGACGGTAAGCGTATTAGCACCCGGGGAACGCGTCCGAATAGCGATAATGCTGGTATTGAACAAGGCTGGCTGCCACCGCTGGAATCTATCGAGCGTATTGAAATTATTCGCGGCCCCATGTCTTCGTTATATGGCTCCGACGCTATGGGCGGGGTTATTAACGTTATTACTAAAAAAGTGTCGAATAATCTGGGGTGGACCGGTTCTCTGCACGGTGATGCAACCTTCCAGGAAGATAATAAATCGGGCGATCTCTTCCAGACTAACGCCTATGCCTCCGGACCGCTTATTGACGGACTGCTGGGCGCAAAAGTCACCGGGCTACTCTCTCGCCGGGCTGAAGACCGGATTGTAAATGGCTATAACGAGCAGAAACTACGTAACGGGGGCGTGACGCTGAATTTCACGCCGGATGAGAAAAATGACGTTGACCTCGACGTGGCGCGTGAATTACAGGATCGCAACAGCACGCCGGGAATGTCTATGGCGTCTGAAAGCTGCCGGGGTAATACCTGTACCCCCAATAGCCCGAGCAAAAGCCGTTACGAGCATACGACTTACGCATTAACCCATAACGGTTATTACGACGATATCAACACCACCAGCTATCTCCAGCAGGAAAAATCGACCAATCCTGGCCGGGAAATGAAGTCCTATAACACCATTTTTAATAACCAGAATCAGGTGTTCCTCGGCGACCACACGTTGACGCTGGGCGGTCAGTATCGCTATGAAAAACTCAACGATAATGGTAATCAGCTTGAAGCCGCAGACGGACTGAACAAGCTGACCCGCTGGAGCTGGGCGCTGTTTACTGAAGACGAGTGGGCAATGACGGAGAGCTTTACCCTGACCGGCGGCCTGCGGATGGATAAAGACGAAAACTACGGTACCAACTGGACCCCACGGGGCTACGGCGTCTGGCATCTGGCGGACCAGTGGACCCTGAAAGGCGGGATTTCAGCAGGCTATCGCGCGCCGGATCTGCGCCAGTCTTCCGCAAGCTGGGGGCAGGTCACCGGCGGCGGACGCCTTGACGGTATCATCGTCGGTAACCCGGATCTGAAACCGGAAAAAAGCCTGAGTGAAGAGATCGCCTTATTATGGGATAACGATGACAACCTGAATGCAGGCATTACCCTCTTTAATACCGATTTTAAAAACAAAATCACCGAAGTTCGCCGCTGTAACAGCAGCGCCGATCCGGCCTGTACTATTGGCAATCACCGTTATGATTTCGTCAGCGACCGCGTTAACGTCGATAAAGCGACGATGCGCGGCGTGGAGTCGAGCTTCGGCTGGGAAATCGTGTCCGATCTTAACCTGACGGCAAACTATACCTGGACCGATTCCGAGCAGAAAAGCGGGCAGTTCTCTGGTAAGCCGCTGAACAAAATGCCGAAGCATATGTTTAACACTACACTCGACTGGCAGGCCAGCCAGGATCTGGGCTTCTGGAGTCGTCTGAACCTGCGCGGTAAAACCTCGGAATACCTGAGCCGTACGTCAATGTCGCAGGGCACGCCATCCTATACGCAAGTCGATCTCGGTCTGCGCTACAACGCTAACAAAAACCTGCTGGTTTCGGCCGGCGTATATAACGTGCTGGATAAGCAGATTGATTATGAAACGTATGACACGGTGCTGGATGGCCGTCGCTACACCGTCGGGCTGACCTATAATTTCTGATGCGTAAAACGGCGGGAGCGCCTGCTCCCGCTGCATCAAGGCTTCCGTCCCGAATCACTCATTTTCGCCCTGCCTTAGCGTCTTCATTAGCCGCATTCGCCGACGCTCCAGTTCACCGATCTGCCGTTCAATTTCCGCCAGCCGCTTGTGCTGGATAGCCTGCGTTTCGGGACAAAACGCGGCACCTTCGATAAACCGCATACAGTCCGGGAAACTGCGGATCTCAGCGATGCTGAATCCGGTACCGATTAGCCTCTGGATCTGCCTTACCTGAGCGACAGCCGCCTGCGGAAAATAGCGGTATCCGTTACAGGCGCGGGTAGAGGTCAGAAGTCCGTGACTGTCGTAATGCCTGATTGAGCGGATACTGACGCCCGTTTTTATTGCCAGCTCACCAATCGTTAACTGCATAACCTGCCTCTGTGAATGCTGCTTGACTCTGACATTAATGTCAGGGTTCAGCATAGCGTCCGATCACTCAACTGAGGAGCTTTTTATGTTGCTATTTATCTTCCGGCGCACGCTTTTTCCACTGTGCTTACTGCTTTTTTCCGCTACCCTGTTGGCTGGCGTCAAAAACTACACTGTTACTTCGCCTGATGGCGTCACGCTTGCCGTTCAGGAAAGCGGCAACCCAAATGGCAGACCTGTTATCTTCATTCACGGCTTGCTGGGCAGCCATCTCAACTGGGAAAAGCAGGTAGAGGATGCGCAGTTGCAACACTACCGGCTGATTACTTTCGATCTGCGCGGTCACGGGCTGTCAGATAAACCCGGGCAGGAGGCGGCCTATCGTGAAGGCAAACGCTGGGGCGATGATCTGGCGGCCATTATCGAAGGCACACATGCCGATCATCCTTTGCTGGTGGGCTGGTCGCTGGGCGGGGTAGTGATCACCCGCTATCTGGAAGAGTATGGCGATGCCCGTATCAGCGGTGCCGTATACGTGGATGGCGTCGTGGAACTGACCCCGGAGCAGATCACCGCGCATCCGGACGTTTACCGGGACATGACCGCCGGCGATTTAAAAACGCATCTTGACGGTGAACGCGCCTTTCTGCGGCTCTGTTTCTATCAGCAGCCGGACCGCGTTACCTTTGAGCGCCTGCTGGCAAACGCCGCGCTGGCCGCCTGGCCAATGCAGCGCGCCGTGCCGTCAATACGCGTTTCCCTTGAAAAATCCCTTAAGCCCGCCCGCGTACCCTTACTGTTCATTTACGGCAAGCATGATGCGCTGGTTAATCCTCAGGCCTCGCTGGCACGCGCTAAAGCAATAAATCCGCGTATTCAGTCGCTGATTTTTGACAATGCAGGCCATACGCCGTTTATCGAGGACGCCGAACGATTTAATCGTGTGCTGAATGGATTTATTGAGAAGCTGTAGTTGGGCGTCAGGTTTTGCATAACATGATGTGCTTCACCGTTGTGGGATGCCTGACAGCGGTGAAGCGGGGCATAGCGTTGCCACACCTGTTTATGTAAATAACAGTAGGTCCATGTCATCCTCAATGATTGTGAGGTTGGCTATTTTGCTGATTGTGGCATGTTGTGCTTGTGTCAGTGGGCCGTCGTCCGGTTCGTAAGCTGGAAGCACCTCTCTGACAAGGTTTCGTAGTGCCTTATGAACACGTTCGGTCTGCTTTAACGCCATTTCATCCATGAGAACCGTTTCACTCTTCAGGTTTTAGTACGGGATTGCGTAGTCTGTCATCGTGTCACACACGTTCCAGCATTCCTTTCATTTCAGCCAGTGTGCATTTCGTGTCGGCCAGTTCTTTGGTGAGCTTTTCTTCTTTATCCGTCAAACCTACCAGCACAATGCAGCCAGGAATGACCTTAAGCGTATAATGATTGCCCGTGTCAAAACCCGCGTCACGCAGCCATTTGCCAGACAGGGTGATACTGGGCGTACTGGTATCAAGACTTTTTGGACGATAGCCCACAATAAAACTGCGCTCGGGTTTGGTTGCGGGAAGGTCTGAGGTAGAATGCCGATTGGCCATAATCAACTCCTTGATAGTTGGTGCGGTTAAACGCTCCGGTTACGTTCAGGCACGCAGGCGCGTTGCTAATACTGGAGGCTTTAGGTGGCCTCCTATCAGTTTAGAATAATAAATAGGTGGCCTCATGTCAATCATAGCGCGTGAAAAAAAACCAAAAGGCGGTGGTCAATCACCCCAGTTTAAAATGCGTATTGATCCGGCATTAAAAGAACAGCTTGATGCTGTGGCTGCGCAGGAAGGCGTGAGCCTTGCCAGCTGGTTAAAGGAACTGGCAAGAGACGGACTAAGAAAAAAGGGAATTGAGCCAAAGGCCTGATTTTTAGCATAAACCGAACAACTGAACTTTCTTCAGGATCGCGTTCTATCACATTCTTCTTTATACCCGATGATGACGGCATTTTGGCGGAGATCACAGGAGTTGAAATTGATATTTAACTTATTGATTTAATATTTATATTTTTTACTGAATAAATGAGTCACCCCCATAAGCGCCCAAACGATTTTGCTTATGGAGTTCGGAGGCATCCTGAGCTATTTTTTAGGCTCTGTTTTCCACTGTAGCAAGCCAGCAATATCCTTCTCACCTTCGGCTTCTTTTAAGCGCCGTTGTTGTTCAGCAAACTGACTATATTCTGCCTGCGCTTTTTCATCGGCCATTTTCTTGCTGACTTTACCTGCGCCTTGCAGAACCTCGCGGTCGTTAAATTGCAGGAACTGATCCAGCTTATCCTGCCAGTCGCGTAAAAAGACCTGCTGACGGCGACGGGCTTGATCCTCGGCAAAATCCAGCCACATGTTAACCACGCGATTGAGTTCGCTGACCTCATCCTGAGTGAGATAATTTTTTGCCACCGTTACGTCCCCCTTACGCACCTCTTCACCTTTATAACTGGTCAAGCCCATGTGCGGCTGGCTGGCGTCGGCACGTTTGTGGATGAGTTCAGCAGCGGTATGCCCGGTACAAGCAAAATGCAGTTTGTTCTGGATGGTTTGAAAAAACTGCGTGGTTTCTTTTAGCGACGGTTGATAGTCAGCGGCTAACGCAAAGATCTCCCGCACCCGCAAATACACCCGGCGCTCGCTGGCGCGAATATCGCGGATACGCTCCAGCATTTCATCGAAATAGTCGGGTACAGTCGATGAACCTACGGGCGGATTTTTTAGCCGCTCATCGTCCATCACAAAACCTTTGATCAGGTATTCCTGAAGCGTCTGGGTTGCCCACTGGCGGAACTGTGTACCGCGAGGGGAGCGAACGCGATAGCCGACAGCGAGTATCAAAGGCAAACTAAAATATTGAACCTGATAGTTTTTCCCATCGCTGGCAGTTGTTCGGTAAAACCGAACAACTGAATTTTCCTCAAGTTCGCCATCTTCAAAGATGTTCTTTATATGCCCGCTGATGGTGGCTTTAGCTTTGCCATACAGCTCGCAGATCGTTGCCTGAGAAAGCCACAGTGTATTACTTTCAAAGCGACATTCAACACGCACTCTCCCGTCACCGCTGGCAAACATAATGAATTCACCTGCCGGTAGTTGGGTTAAGTATTTATCTGTCATGCCGCCTCCGCTTGCATCTGACTCACAACGCTGTAATCCGCTTAGTATGCCAGAAATTCCTGGTGAGGATTATTATGCGGGTAGCAGAGAGATATCATCAAGCTGATGAATCAGGATTTCTATTTGGCTCAGTTCATTATCGGGTCACTTGACGATACTTTCTATAACACGCTTCTTTATACCCGATGATAACGGCTTTTTTTGCCGCGGCATTTTCACAGCGAAAATCTGAAGATTGTGGATGATACTGCGAATAAAAACGGACTGCTCAGGAAGGAATTTTGGCGGAAGATCACAGGAGTCGAACCTGCCCGGGGCCGCTGGCGGTCCCAACTGGAGTTGAAGTCCAGCCGCCTCACCGGAGACGACGATCTTCCGCGCCTCGATTGCTACATGGAGGCGGGCGCATTATAGCTACTTCCTGAGCTTTCCACACCCCCTGTGTGACTTTTTTCACTTCTGTTACACAATTAATTCTCTGATATTACATAAATCCTCAACAAATCCGTGAGTTACTGCTCTCGTTGCCTCTGTTTGTCTACTGCGATCACAGAAAACAAGAAACGTAATCTGATAACCAGAAAACGCAATATCCGTAATGGGCACGATGCTTTAAAAAACCGTCATCAGATGCAGGAAAAACGTTGTAGTGGCTTCAGGCTCACGACGTATCAGGTAACAAAGGAGCACAAATGAAAATCAATGATGGAAACTGGCTTACTCAACCGGGTCTGAATCTTATCCACCCGATCCAGGTTTTTGACGTGGAACAGCAGGGTAATGAGATGGTGATCCATGCCGCTCCGCGCGATGTGCGTGAACGGGCCTGGCAACTTGATACCCCGCTTTTTACCCTGCGCTTTTTCTCGCCGCAAGAGAGTGTCATTGGGGTGCGCATTGAACACTTTCAGGGCGCGCTGGATAGTGGCCCTCATTACCCACTCAACGTGCTCAACGATGTTCGGGTGGATATGCAGAATACGCCAGAATTTGCTGAGCTGAAAAGCGGTAGTCTGAGCGTGCGCGTCACCAAAGGCGAAAACTGGGCGCTGGATTTTCTCCGTAATGGCGTACGCATTACCGGTAGCCAGGCGAAGAATAACGGCTACATAGAAGACAATAACGACGCGCGTCGTTATATGTTTGAGCGTCTGGATCTGGGCGTAGGAGAAACCGTTTATGGTCTTGGCGAGCGTTTTACTGCGCTGGTGAAAAATGGTCAAACGGTAGACACCTGGAACTGCGATGGCGGTACCAGCACTGAACAATCTTATAAAAATATTCCGTTCTACCTGACCAATCGTGGGTATGGGGTGCTGGTTAATCATCCGCAGCGCGTCTCATTTGAAGTGGGTTCCGAGAAAGTCTCAAAAGTGCAATTCAGCGTTGAGGGTGAGTATCTGGAATACTTCGTCATTGACGGCCCGACGCCAAAAGAGGTTCTGAACCGCTATACGCAGTTTACCGGTCGTCCGGCATTGCCACCGGCATGGTCATTTGGGCTGTGGCTGACCACATCGTTTACCACTAACTATGATGAAGCAACGGTAAACAGCTTTATTGACGGGATGGCAGAACGCAATCTGCCGCTGCATGTCTTCCATTTCGACTGCTTCTGGATGAAAGCCTTCCAGTGGTGCGATTTTGAATGGGACCCGGTCACTTTCCCGGACCCGGAAGGCATGATCCGTCGCCTGAAAGAGAAAGGGCTGAAAGTTTGCGTATGGATTAACCCGTATATCGGCCAAAAATCACCGCATTTTAACGAGCTTAAAGAGAAAGGCTATTTGCTGAAACGCCCGGACGGTTCGCTGTGGCAATGGGATAAATGGCAGCCGGGGCTGGCAATTTATGACTTTACCAATCCAGAAGCCTGCCAGTGGTATGCAGACAAACTTAAAGGCCTGACGTCAATAGGCGTTGATTGTTTTAAAACCGACTTTGGCGAGCGCATTCCGACTGACGTGGTCTGGCATGACGGCTCCGATCCGCAGAAAATGCATAACCACTATGCGTTTATCTATAACGAACTGGTATGGAACGTACTGAAAGAAACGGTTGGCGAAAAAGAAGCCGTGCTGTTTGCGCGTTCAGCATCGGTAGGTGCGCAGCAGTTTCCGGTTCACTGGGGCGGTGACTGCTATGCAAACTACGAATCTATGGCAGAAAGCCTGCGCGGCGGCCTGTCAATCGGGCTGTCCGGGTTTGGCTTCTGGAGCCACGATATTGGCGGCTTTGAAAATACGGCCCCGGCACACGTCTACAAACGCTGGTGCGCGTTCGGGCTGCTCTCCAGCCACAGCCGCCTGCACGGCAGCAAATCTTATCGTGTACCCTGGGCCTATGACGATGAATCATGCGACGTAGTACGTCACTTTACCCAGCTAAAATGCCGGATGATGCCGTATTTGTACCGCCAGGCCGCCACGGCCAATGTGCAAGGCACGCCGATGATGCGTGCAATGATGCTGGAATTTCCGGACGATCCTGCGTGCGACTATCTGGACCGCCAGTATATGCTCGGAGATGCCATCATGGTCGCCCCCGTGTTTAGCGACGCTGGCGACGTACAGTTCTACCTGCCGGAAGGTCGCTGGACGCATCTGTGGCACAATGATGAAATTACCGGCAGCCGCTGGCACAAGCAGAATCACGATGTCTTAAGTCTGCCGGTCTACGTACGTGATAACACGTTACTGGCGCTGGGGAATAATGACCAGAAGCCTGACTATGCCTGGAACAACGGTACAGCTTTCCAGCTCTTTAACCTCGATGACGGACATACCGCGGTATGTGAAGTGCCTGCAGAGGACGGTTCCACGATCTTCACCTTAACCGCAACGCGCAAGGATGGCGCGATCGCGGTGAATGGTGAGGGCCAGGCTAATGGCTGGACACTATGCTTGCGTAACGTGGCACAAATTGCCCGTGTGGAAGGCGGCGTTCAGGCGCGAAGCGAGTGGGGTGTGGATATTGTCCCCGCTGGAAATGAGCTGAAGATTTACCTGTAGTTTGTGGAATACTCCCTCACCCTAACCCTCTCCTTCAGGGAGAGGGGACTGTACGGTGGGTGGGATAATATCTGTACACGGGAGTATATTGCAGTAACGTCGTGCCTCAGGCGTGCTTTCACCCTCTCCCTTAGGGAGAGGGTGGGGCCACCGGCACCGGCGTCTCAATTCCGCCGCTAACTTCGCCATCGTTCATGGTCTGCGTAACCTGCTGCTTCGCAACATTCACTGCCCGCAGTTGTCCGTTTAACGATGGTTTTAATGGCGCATCAGCGCGCAATGAGCCGCTGACGTTTAGCTGTATATTGCCATCGCCGGAAATCGGCAGTGCTGGCCATCCCCACGGTTGCAGGATAGTCAGCGGTATTCCACGCCCGTTAACGTTCACGTTAAGCTGACGTGTTGGGAGCTGAGACACTGTCGCGGTAGCTTCCAGCAGCCCTTTTTCAGTGAAGGCGCTGAGTTCACTCACCGTAATCGACGAGGCGCTGGCGTTAAGTTTCATGGAGGGGCGGCGAACGTCGACCCGATTAAACGTTCCGGCGGCGGCATTCAGCCCGGCGGCACCGGCCCACAGGCCCCACTGGCGGTTCTTCGCTACCTGCAAATAGCTGCCGTAACCATCCAGCGACGTAAGCTGCCATGGAAAAGCCGGATCGATATCAATAATCAAATTACGGTTGGCGGTAAGACGATTTACCGTCACGCTCTGTAACCACGGAGGCAGCGCGGCCATCCACAGTTGCTTCCAGTTGGCTGGCAGCGTGTATTCCAGACCGGCTAAGGCAAAATCGTCCAGTACCAGCGCTTTACTGTCGCGCAGCCAGTTACCGGAGGTGCGGATCATGCCGCCTTCCCAGCGCGAGGTAAACTGACTTAACGCCACGCCCTGCGCAGAGAATGCGGCATTGAGGATCGGATCGTTCAAATGCAGTGAGCCATAAATAAATTCACTGGCGTTCATGGAGAGCTTACCCTCCCGGCTTTGCCAGTCATCTTTACTGAACGTCAAATCGCGCAGACTGAGATCGAGATCGATAAGCGCCCAATCCGGTCCCTGAAGCTGCGCGTCGGTTACGTCAAGACGGTTAATTTGCAGAGAAGGCAGGGTGGTCAGCGGCGCGAAGAAATCCTGCAACGTTTTATCGCTTTGCAGACGAATATCGTTGATTTGCAGGCTATCGACAATCCAGCCGCCGTGAGCATCACGTCGTGCGGTTCCGGTCAGCGCACCGCGCGCCACGTCTGCGCCAATCGTCGTCAAATTAACATTACTGTGATCGATACTGCCTTGTACCAGAACGTTGCTGGCCGGCACGCCGTTCAGCGTCAGCGATCCGGCGCTCATCATAATATCGGCTTTGCTGCCCAGCACGTTACCCGCCTGAGGTAGCCACGGGCTGACACCGCCGGTAACGCGCTGGGCGCTCAGATCCCAACCGGTTTCCGGGCTATTAAAGGCCATATTAATTAACTGAAGACGGTCAGCGCGAATGGCCAGCGGCGCAGTCGCAGGCGAGAGATTCAGCGTGCCGTCCTGCAAAATAATTGCGTCCGCGTGTAGCGGATCGGTGAACTGGCGACTGCTTAGCCCGATATCAACCGTTTTGGCGTCCAGCGTAGCGGGTTTACCGTCGCGACCGAACGTCACATTCTTTAATAAAATATGTGAGGGTGAGGAAAAGCGGTGGTCGATTGCATCAAACGTCAGCTGATAGTCGCTATTCGCGCTGATCCAGGCACTGACCTGTTTAGCGCCCCAGCGTGTCTGAACAAGGAAATAGAACGCGATAATGACCACCAGTAAGGCAATCAGGATCCAGGCGATCAGTTTTCCGAGAAATTTCATGGTCATCCTTCCCGAGAAATAAATATAAGGGAGTTATGCCCGAATTACAGGAAATCCTCAAGGAGGGAATAGTGAAAGTGCGTTACAGCGGCAGCAAGATAAGTCCCTCTTGCTGCCGCGATAAAATCAGCTTTTCTCTGGCGGGAAAAGCAGGTTCAGGACGATAGCAGTGATCCCTCCGGCGGCGATGCCGGAAGAGAGCAGGTTTTTCAACCAGTCAGGGGCAAATTGCAGGATCAGCGGCTGCTGAGATACGCCAAGGCCCACAGCCAGAGACAGGGCGATGATCATGATGGCGCGACGGTTTAACGGTTCGCGCGACACAATGCGAACCCCGGAGGCGGCGATAGTGCCAAACATCACCAGCGTTGCGCCTCCGAGTACCGGTTCCGGAATGTGTTGCACAAAACCGCTTACCGCCGGGAACAGACCGAGCACGATCAGCATCAGTGCGACCACAAAGCCAACATAGCGACTTGCCACGCCGGTTAGCTGGATCACGCCGTTATTTTGCCCGAAACAGGAGTTCGGAAAGGTGTTAAATACCGCAGAAACGCAGGAATTCAGCCCGTTGGCCAGCACGCCGCCTTTCAGACGCTTCATATATAGCGGGCCGGAGACGGGTTGTTCAGAGACGTCAGAGGTGGCTGTGATATCGCCAATCGTTTCCAGCGAGGTGATCATAAATACCAGCATCAGCGGCAGCAGCAGGCTCCAGTCAATTCCCAGACCATAATAGAGTGGCGTGGGCACCATAATTAATGGGCTGTCTGTCGGCGCATTACTCTGCGGCAGCATGTCCATAAACCAGGCCATCGCATACCCGGCGGCCATGGCGATCACCAGTGACGCCACACGCAGATACGGGTTGCGCTGACGGTTCAGCAGAATAATAACTGCCAGCACGACACCGGCCAGCAGCAGGTTTTTCGGGGCTCCGAACGTGTGATCGTTCATCGCAGCGAATCCGCCGCCAATAGAGGTCAGCCCTACCTGGATAAGCGACAGGCCGATAATCATGACTACCACGCCGGAGACCAGCGGGGTAATGATACGGCGCGCGAGGTGCAGCACCCGGGAGATCAGCATCTCTGTGCAGCTTGCCAGCATCAGGGTACCGAACAGCGCGGCCATCATGGTCGGAACATCTGCGCCACCGGTTTTAAGCGCCGTACCGCCCATGATAAGCGGGGCGACAAAATTGAAGCTGGTGCCCTGAATGGACAGCAGGCCAGAGCCAACCGGCCCCCAGGCTTTAATCTGAATGATAGAGGCCACGCCGGAGGCGAACAGTGACATGCTAATGATGTGCTGGGTATCCGCCGCCGGAAGTCCGAGTGCCTGACAAATCAGCAGGGCAGGGGTGATCACTGCGACGAACATCGCCAGCAGATGCTGGCTGGCCGCAAACAGGGTCTGAGCCAGGGGAGGGCGATCTTCAAGGCGGTAAATCAGTTCGCTATTCTGTACGGGCGCAATCGGTTGCGCATCTTCAGATTCCAGGGTGTTAGCAGACATCAAAGGTATTCCCGCGGTGGAAAAGCGGGCATTTTATCCGACTTCCGGGTAAAAGCAATCGTTTGCCATGCTCCGGGTAAAAATTTTACGTTGCTGAAAAGAGTGACGGGTAGCGCCAGGGCTACCCGTCAGGGGGATTACTCGTCGTGTTCTTCCCACGCCATGGCGCGTTTCACCGCTTTTTTCCAGCCGCTGTAACGGTAGTTGCGTTCGGTGGTTTCAATACCGGGACGGAACTCGCGTTCAATGACCGCTTTTTCCTGTAGCTCATCCAGATTTTGCCAGAAGCCCACCGCCAGACCGGCCAGATACGCTGCGCCCAGGGCCGTCACTTCACGGACCTCCGGGCGTTCTACGCGGGTGCCGAGAATGTCAGACTGGAACTGCATCAGGAAATTGTTGGCCACTGCGCCGCCGTCTACGCGCAGGGCGTGCAGGCGAATGCCCGAATCTGCCTGCATGGCTTCCAGGACGTCACGTGTCTGATAGGCGATAGATTCCAGCGTGGCGCGAATAATATGATTCGAATTGACGCCGCGCGTCAGGCCGAAGATCGCACCGCGCGCATACGGGTCCCAGTAAGGCGCACCGAGGCCGGTAAAGGCAGGCACGACATACACACCGTTGGTGTCTTTCACTTTAGTGGCGAAATATTCAGAGTCAAAGGCGTCGCTGATGAGCTTCATTTCATCACGCAACCACTGGATAGAGGCGCCTGCCATAAATACCGCGCCTTCCAGCGCATAATTTACTTCGCCGCGTGGACCGCAGGCGATGGTGGTCAGCAGACCATGATCCGACGCCACCGCTTTTTCGCCGGTATTCATCAGCATAAAGCAGCCGGTACCGTAGGTATTTTTCGCCATTCCTTCTTTGACGCAAAGCTGGCCGAACAGCGCTGCCTGCTGATCGCCGGCAATCCCGGCAATCGGAATACGGGTGCCGCCTTTACCGCCGATATTGGTCTGGCCGTACACTTCGGAGGATTTGTGCACCTGCGGCAGCATGGCGCGCGGAATATCCAGCACTTCCAGCATTTTGTCGTCCCATTCCAGCTCGTGGATATTGAACATCATGGTACGCGAGGCGTTGGTGTAGTCGGTAACGTGAACGCGCCCCTGGGTCATTTTCCAGATAAGCCAGGTATCGACCGTACCAAACAACAACTCACCCCGGCGCGCGCGTTCGCGTGAACCCTCGACGTGATCGAGGATCCATTTTACTTTGGTGCCAGAAAAGTACGGGTCAATGACCAGACCGGTGGTTTTACGAATGTAATCTTCCATGCCGTCGCGCTTCAGCTTTTCGCAGATTTCAGCGGTACGACGACATTGCCAGACGATAGCGTTATAAATCGGTTTACCGGTTTCCCGATCCCAGACGATAGCGGTTTCACGCTGGTTGGTAATACCAATAGCGGCAATCTGATCGGAATTAATGTCGGCTTTGGCCAGCACTTCAACCAGCGTAGAGCTTTGAGTCGCCCAGATTTCCATTGGGTCGTGTTCAACCCAGCCTGGCTTCGGATAAATTTGTTCAAATTCGCGCTGCGACACGCTGATGATATTAGCATCGTGATCCATCACGACGGCACGAGAACTGGTCGTACCCTGATCAAGCGCAACGATATATTTTTTGTCAGTCATAGTGATAAGTCCCATAGTCGTATTACAGCGAAACTTTTTGTGTAGCGGCAGCAGCGTCTTTCTCATCTTTGGCGACCGGAATGTCGCACGGCAGATGGAAGCCGATCAGCTTGCGATAGCCAAACGCGCCCAGGGCAGCGCCAACAATTGGTCCGAATAGCGGTACCAGGAAGTAAGGAATATCTTTCGCACCGGTAAAGGCAACGTTGCCCCACCCGGCAAACCAGGCGAACGTTTTCGGGCCTAAATCACGCGCCGGATTCATGGCAAAGCCGGTCAGCGGCCCCATGGATGCACCGATAACGGCAATCAGCAGACCAATAAGCAACGGTGTCAGCGGTCCACGCGGAATGCCGTTACCATCATCACCCAGCGCCATAATCACGGCCATCAGAATAGCGGTAATCACCATTTCAACTGCGAAGGCCTGCACAAAATTAAGATGTGGATTGGGATACGTTGAGAAAATGCCGGCCAGATCGAGGCTCTCCACGCTGCCGCGTACCATATGGTGCGTCAGTTCGTAGTCAGCGAACAAATTGTAATAGAGGCCATAGACCAGCGCTGCCGAGCAGAAAGCTCCGGCGAACTGGGCGAAGATAAACGGCGCCACCTTGCGGCCGTCAAAACAGGCGAAAAGCCAGAGGGCGATGGTGACCGCCGGATTGAGATGCGCGCCGGAGACACCCGCAGTTAAGTAAATCGCCATGGCGACCCCTAACCCCCAGATGACGCTGATTTCCCACTGTCCGAAGCTGGCACCCGCCACTTTTAGCGCGGCAACGCAGCCCACGCCAAAGAAAATCAGTAATCCGGTGCCCAAAAATTCTGCGATACACTGACCTTTCAGGGAAGTTGTTTGGCTCATAATCCGATCCTAAAGCAAGGTAAGAAGCAATATGTGCATAATGGTCAAATAAGACCATACAGCATTGTATGTTTAATGTTAATTTATCGTTAACGAGCATAAACGAGAAATATCGAAATCAAAATGTGTGTGCTGCGTCAACAAAATGAGCGTTTTCGCGCTATGTAGTGTATTTTTACGCCAGAAAAATAATGAGAGCTGAATCATTTCATTAACCCATGGGTTAACAATTAAGGGGTATTTGCGACGAACGCATCAGGTTTTGCCTGAAAATGCCGACAATCCGCAAACAGCATGGGTTGTTGCTGGACAGTAGGGGCGGCGCTTCATACAATCGGAGCTAAGGTTACGGGCTAATTCATTAAGGCGTCGCCGGTGTTCGGGACGAGGATTTATATCCATCAGCGCCTTGCAATTCAGGAGAGGTAGGACGATGTCATTAGAAGTGTTTGAGAAACTGGAAGCAAAAGTACAGCAGGCGATTGATACCATCACTTTATTACAGATGGAAATCGAAGAGCTGAAAGAGAAGAACAATAGCCTGTCTCAGGATGTTCACTCCGCGCAGCAGAGCCGTGAAGATCTGGAGCGTGAGAATCATCATCTGCGCGAGCAGCAGCAGGGCTGGCAGGATCGTCTGCAGTCTCTATTGGGGCGCATGGAAGAAGTTTGATTTAAGGCCCTCTCTCTGCGGAGAGAGGGTTTATCCTCTTATATTCCCCTTCGTTATAGCCAATCTTTTTTTATTCTTTAATCATTGGTTCGCTTTCTGGCACGCTGACGTCATCAAAACACAACATACTGAGAGTGGGCGATGAATAAGTGGAGCGTAGGATTAACTCTGTTGCTGGCGTCAACCAGCATTCTGGCTAAAGATGTCCAGTTATTAAATGTGTCTTATGATCCAACGCGCGAGCTGTACGAAGAGTACAACAAAGCTTTCAGCGCCCACTGGAAAAAAGAGACCGGCGATAATGTCGTCATTCGGCAGTCGCACGGTGGCTCAGGCAAACAGGCGACTTCCGTCATCAATGGTATTGAGGCCGATGTAGTCACTCTGGCGCTGGCCTACGATGTGGATGCTATTGCCGCACGTGGACGCATCGATAAGAACTGGATCAAACGCCTGCCGGATAACTCCGCGCCGTATACCTCGACCATCGTTTTCCTGGTGCGTAAAGGCAACCCGAAACAAATTCATGACTGGAACGATCTGGTCAAACCTGGCGTTTCGGTGATCACGCCGAATCCTAAAAGCTCCGGCGGCGCGCGCTGGAACTATCTGGCGGCCTGGGGCTACGCGCTGCATCAAAACAATGGCGATCAGGCTAAAGCCCAGGATTTCGTAAAATCACTGTTCAAAAATGTCGAGGTGCTGGATTCCGGCGCGCGTGGCTCAACCAATACCTTTGTTGAGCGTGGGATTGGCGATGTGCTGATTGCATGGGAAAACGAAGCGCTGCTGGCCACTAAGGCGCTGGGCAAAGACAAATTTGAAATTGTGACCCCGAGCGAGTCTATTCTGGCAGAGCCGACTGTATCCGTGGTTGATAAAGTCGTCGACAAGAAAGGCACTCAGGCGGTGGCAGAAGCCTATCTGAAGTACCTGTACTCGCCGGAAGGTCAGGAAATTGCCGCGAAAAACTTCTACCGTCCTCGCGATGCTGAAGTGGCAAAAAAATATGACAGTGAATTTCCGAAATTGAAGCTGTTCACGATTGATGACGAGTTTGGTGGCTGGGCGAAAGCGCAGAAAGAACACTTCTCTAACGGCGGCACGTTCGATCAGATCAGCAAACGTTAAACGTTACCCTAAAATAGGGCGCTGCCCGGCACTATCGCCACCGATTTTAACGGCCCTCCGGGGCCGTTTTTATTTGGTCATCAATTTGCGATACCCTTTAGCAAAAAGCCCGATCCGGTATCCAATAATGAAAAACGTTACGCGCTTTATCGTCGTGCTGCTGGCAGGAGCGCTTCTCGCCGCTAGTGGTTTTTACTGGCATCATACGCGCCATTCCGATGCGCTCCGCCATATTACACTCGACCAGTGTATTCCCGGACAGCGCCTGCACCACGCTCCTGCTCCCTGTAAAGAGGTCGATCTCCGGGCAGGTTATGTGCTGCTCAAAGATAAGAATGGGCCGCTTCAGTATTTGCTGATGCCCACGCAACGGATAAACGGTATTGAAAGCCCGCTGTTGCTCACCGCGCAAACGCCCGATTATTTCTGGTTGGCGTGGCTAAAGCGTGGCGTGCTGAGTGAAAAAAACGGTGCGCCGCTGCCGGACCCGGCCGTTTCATTAACCATCAATTCTCGTCTCGGGCGAACGCAAAACCATCTCCATATTCATATTTCCTGCCTGCGCCGCGATGTTCGCGCTCATCTTGATGACAATCTGACAAAAATTAGCGCCCGCTGGCTTCCGCTGGAGGGCGGATTACGCGGCCACGACTATCTGGCCCGGCGGGTGACAGAGCGTGAACTGATGCAGCGCAGTCCATTTATCATGCTGGCGGAAGAGGTGCCGGACGCGCGGGCGCATATGGGGCGCTATTCGCTGGCCCTGGCGCAGCAGCGCGACGGTTCGCTGGTGCTACTGGCAACAAAGCGTAATGTATGGATGTTAAATCTGGCCTCGGCGGAAGAACTTCAGGATCACCAGTGTGCGATCCTGAAGTAAACGCGGATCAGAGCCCCGGTGCTTTCCACAGCGATGTGGTTAAGCCATTATCCACCAGACCGCGCTGATCCTGATACACAGCCAGCCATTTTTCCCGCGCTCGCTGATAAGTATCATGATTTTTCGGGTCGGGCTTATGCTCACGATCCCAGCGTACCAGGCTTTCGCCGGTAAGCGCCAGCGAAGGCCAGATATCGGCTCCGACGCCGGCGGCTATCGCGCAGCCGAGCGCCGTTGCCTCTTTCACTACCGGCACCCGCACGGTCAGACCGGTGACGTCCGCCAGGATCTGACTCCATAATTTGCCTTTTGCGCCGCCGCCGGCAAACACCAGCGTATCGGCCTGCACGCCAGAAAAATCGGCGATCTGCTGTAAATTGCAGGCTGAGACAATCGCCGCATTTTCTTCCAGCGCACGAAACAGCGTGGCTTTATTGCACTTTTCAGGATCGATGGAGAGATTGATAAACGACGGCGCGGCGTGATACCAGCGTTTAAACCGCATGACATCGGAAAAAATAGGCATGACGCCGTGCGCGCCGGGAGGGACCCGGCTGGCCATCTCTTCAAGCAGAGAATAGGTATCCACCCCGAGGCGGTCGGCGATCAGTTTCTCTTCGGCACAGAACGCATCCCGAAACCAGCGCATGGTCAGGCCGGTGAAAAAACTGATCGACTCCGTTTGCACCATGCCCGGAATGACGTGTGGGTTAATCCGCACATTCATGTTGGGATCGGTGGCCGGTGCCGGAAGATTCACTACCTGCTGCCAGAAGGTGCCGCCCAGTACCGCGGTTTGCGCAGGCTGCACCACGCCGAGGCCCAGGCAGCCGAGTTGCACGTCACCGCCGCCAACCACAACCGGTGTTCCGGCAGCCAGGCCGCAAAACTCTGCGGCAGTTGAGGTTACTTTTCCCAGCGGCGTTCCGGTTTCTTTCACCGGCGACAAGATATCGGCCCGCAGGCCGGCCATTTGCAGCAGGCTGCGTTTCCAGTCGCGGGTTGTTAAATCCAGCAGGCCAGTGGTCCCGGCGTTAGACGGATCAACCGCCAGCTCGCCGCACAGCATATAAGCCATCCAGTCGCTTATCATCGTAACGGTAGATGCCCGACGATAAATATCCGGACGATGGTGCGCCAGCCAGAGCAGACGTGGAATAGCGCTCAGGGCCAGCGTTTGCCCGGAGCAGCGATAAACATTTTCCTCAAACGTGTTGTCGTACAGTTCTTTTAGCTCGCTGACCTCACGTGCAGCCCGCGCATCGACATTCGCGCAGGCCCATATCGGTTCACCGTCGCCATCGTAAATCACAATCCCTTCGCGCATCGAACAGGCTGAAACGGCAATAACGGCCGTCGCCGGGATGGCCGCCAGGTGCAGCGCCTGGCGAATACACTGGCAGGCCAGCTGCCAGTTCTTTGCCAGATCAAATTCCATCGAACCCGGCACATCAGGTACCGCCAGATGCTGCCATTCCGCCTGACCAACAGCGACCTGGTTGCCGTGTAAATCGAAAATGACGGCTCTGACGCTGCCGGTTCCGGCGTCAAGGGCCATCAGATAGTGTCCTGATTCAGAGTGGGTACAGAGTCGAGCCATATTGTCGCCCTCGGCTATTTATCGTTCACCTGAACTCCTGTCAATTCGTGCTCCATGTCGTAGGGGTAAGTGTTCTTTGATTTCGTTATTGTTCAATTAATTGCAGCATTCTGGCGGCGGTCGCCTGATCGGTGACCAGCGCATTGATGTAGCGGCCTTTCATGGCGGCGATAATGGCTTCTGCTTTCTCTTCGCCGCCGGCAACACCGATAATCGTGGGGATCGTGGCGAGCGATGTCAGGCTCAGACCGATCAACTCCTGGTGAATTTTGATCTCCGGGATCACCTCACCGTCGGCATCAAAAAAGTAACCGAGAATATCGCCCACCGCGCCTTTACGACCGATCATCAACTGCTCGCCGGTAGTGATATAGCCCGAGCGCAAAATCGTGGCGTCCTCTTTCTGGCTAACCGAACCGATGCCTACAACGGCCACATCTGCTGCCTGGGCCGTTAGCATGACGTCCCGGACGCTATTTTCATTACGCAATGTGCAGGCAATATCTGCCGATGAGGCGCGCAACGGCGCGGGCATAATGCTGACGCTACAGGCGGCGTCCAGCTGACCAATACCGGTCATGTAAGGCCCGACACCGCCGGAGAGCGTCACCAGCCGGATACGCTGGGCAGAAATAAATCCGCTCAGCCGCTTGAGCGTCGTCATGGTCGCCTCGCCAAAGCCCACCGCCAGCAGTTGCTGAGGTTGCAGGGATTCCATCAGCATGTGTGAGGCACCAATTCCCAGCCGCATCCCAATATTGGCGTCGGGCAGGTCGGGTAATACCCGAATATGACGCAGTGAAAAACGGCTGCGCAGCGCGGCTTCGTACTGCAGACAGCCTTCAAACCGTGAGTTAATCTGCACGCGGATAATGCCCGACTGATGTCCTTTCTCCAGTAGCCGCGAGACTTTAAGCCGTGTCAGCCCCAGTCGTTCGCTAATTTCACTTTGTGTCAGGCCGTCGTGGTAATAAAACCATGCAATGCGGGCGACCTGCTCCTCTTCACACATGCCGTAATCTGCTACCAGAGTGCCATCATTGGTTGTCATAATATTGCTTCGCTCTGAACATTTTTAATTCATAAATACAATTGTTCAGTCATTCATAACACTCCGCTGTGACTCGCGCCACAAAAATTAATCATGACTGCACTTTTCGCGACAGAAAATTCATTTATTCGCAAAATGTGATCTTTGTGATGTTTTTGTAACCAAATTGCTACTACTGTTTTGAACAATTAGTTTTCACAAAAACATTTGTTCAGTCCAGGTCTCAATGTTGATTGAGCGGAGGCAACATGCAATCCAGTCATTTTTCGGCCCCTCCACTGCTTTGCGCACGGGATATTCGCAAGCACTATTCTGGCGTTGATGTCCTGAAAGGCATCGACTTTACCCTGCACGCCGGAGAGGTACATGCGCTACTTGGCGGTAACGGTGCCGGAAAATCGACGCTGATGAAGATTATTGCCGGAATCGTGCCGCCCGATGGCGGTAGCCTGGAGATTGGCGGAACACGCTGTCATCACCTGTCGCCGCTAAAAGCACATCAGCTGGGGATTTACCTGGTTCCTCAGGAGCCGCTGCTGTTTCCCAGCCTCTCCGTGCAGGAAAATATTCTGTTTGGTCTGCGGGGACGGCAGGCGTCGACGGAAAAAATGCAGCAGTTGCTGAACGCGCTGGGCTGCCAGCTCGATCCTGCCAGCATGGCGGGAACCCTGGATGTCGCGGATCGGCAAATGGTTGAGATTATGCGGGGGCTGATGCGCGATTCGCAGATTTTGATCCTCGATGAGCCTACAGCCTCGTTAACGCCTGCCGAGACTGAACGGCTGTTTTCGCGACTGCGGGAGCTGCTGAAAAAGGGCGTCGGTATCGTCTTTATCTCGCATAAGCTGCCGGAAATTCGCCAGCTTGCCGATCGCATCAGCATTATGCGCGACGGGAAAATCGCGCTGGCCGGGAAAACCCGGGATTTGTCGACTCACGACATTATTCAGGCGATCACCCCGGTATCGGGCGGTGTCAATCTGTCTGCCAGCCAGAAGCTGTGGCTGGAACTGCCGGGCAGCCGTCCACAGAACGTGCGGGGAGCATCAGTCTTGTCGCTGAATGATCTGACTGGCGAAGGATTTATGCATATCAGTCTGGAGGTGCGTGCCGGAGAAATTCTCGGCCTGGCCGGGCTGGTCGGCGCGGGGCGTACGGAGCTGGCGGAAACGCTGTATGGCATCCGACCGGTCCGCGGCGGGAGCGTCATGCTGAACGGAACAGACATTAGCGGATTATCCACGCGTCAGCGTTTGCAGCGCGGACTGGTGTATTTACCGGAGGATCGCCAGTCTTCCGGCCTGCACCTGGATGCATCCCTGGCGTGGAATGTGTGTGCACTCACCCACAATCAGCGGGGGCTATGGGCCAATACCCGGCGTGATGACGCCATTCTGGAGCGCTACCACCGGGCGCTCAATATCAAACTGAATGATGCCGGACAGGCGGCGCGCACGTTATCCGGCGGTAATCAGCAAAAGGTGTTGATTGCCAAATGCCTGGAGGCGTCGCCGCAACTGCTGATTGTCGATGAGCCAACCCGCGGTGTCGATGTGGCTGCCCGCAGCGATATTTATCAGCTGTTGCGCAGTATTGCTGAACAGAATGTGGCGGTGCTGTTTATTTCCTCCGACCTCGAAGAGATTGAGCAGATGGCGGATCGCGTTTACGTCATGCATCAGGGCGAGCTGGGTGGCCCTGCGCTGTGCGGCGATGACATTACCGTCGACACCATTATGCATGTTGCTTTTGGCGAGCATCATGCGAAGGAGGCTGCATGTTGAAATTTATTCAGAATAACCGGGAAGCAACGGCGTTGCTGGCAGTGGCCTGCCTGTTTGTGTTCCCCGGTGCGCTGGACAGCCACTACCTGAGTATGCAAACGCTGACCATGATTTTCAGCAGCGCGCAGATCCTGATGCTGCTGGCGGTGGGGGCTACCCTGGTGATGCTGACGCGCAATATTGACGTATCGGTGGGATCAACGGCTGGCATGTGTGCCGTGCTGCTCGGACTGATGCTCAACAACGGCTACAGTCTGCCCGTCGCCTGTCTCGCCGCGCTGTTGCTTGGCCTGGCGGCGGGATTCTTTAATGGCGTACTGGTGGCATGGCTGAAGATCCCGGCGATTGTCGCCACCCTCGGGACGCTGGGATTGTACCGCGGCATCATGTTGCTGTGGACCGGCGGTAAATGGATTGAAGGATTACCCGCCAGCCTGAAACAGCTCTCCACACCGGTATTCCTCGGCGTGTCAGCCATCGGCTGGTTTACGCTCCTGTCGGTGCTGTTGATGGCCTGGATGCTGGCGAGAACGGCGTTTGGTCGGAACTTCTACGCCACCGGCGATAACTTGCAGGGCGCACGCCAGCTGGGCGTGCGAACGGAAATGGTACGCATCGTGGCATTTTCGCTAAACGGCTGTATGGCGGCGATGGCCGGTATCGTATTTGCGTCACAAATTGGTTTTATTCCTAACCAGACCGGTACCGGGCTGGAAATGAAAGCCATTGCGGCCTGCGTACTGGGCGGTATTAGCTTACTCGGCGGCTCCGGCTCGGTGATCGGTGCCGTTCTCGGGGCCTATTTCCTCACTCAAATTGACAGCGTGCTGGTGCTGCTACGCATCCCTGCGTGGTGGAATGATTTTATTGCTGGTCTGGTCCTGCTGGGCGTGCTGGTGTTCGATGGTCGCCTGCGTCGGGCATTGCACAATAATCTTCGCCGTCAAAAGTACGCGCGCTTTATGCCTTCCGCTGCATCGCCGCGCAAACCGGCCCGTAAACCGGCGCATCACACCAAAAAGCGGGAGATCGCACAATGAATATATGGCGACGCTATAGCTGGGAGATAGCGCTGGCGGTGTTACTGGTGCTGGAGATCCTGGCCTTCGGTCTGATTAATCCGCGAATGCTGGAGGTGAATGTGCTGATGTTCAGTACCAGCGATTTTATCTGTATCGGTATTGTCGCGCTGCCGCTGACCATGGTGATTGTCAGCGGCGGAATGGATATCTCATTTGGCGCAACCATCGGGCTGTGCGCCATCGCGCTGGGCGTTTTATTTCAGGCAGGCGTACCGCTGCCGCTGGCCATAGGTCTGACTCTGCTACTTGGGGCGTTATGTGGGCTGATCAACGCCGGACTGATTATTTATACCGGTATTAATCCGCTGGTGATCACCCTCGGCACGATGTATCTGTTTGGCGGCAGCGCGCTGTTGTTATCCGGAATGGCCGGTGCGACCGGATACGAGGGGATTGGCGGTTTCCCTGCTGCATTTACTGACTTTGCCAACCTTGCCCCGTTTGGCGTACCCGTACCGCTGATCGTCTTCCTGCTGTGTGGCCTCTTTTTCTGGCTACTGATGCATCGCACCCACCTGGGGCGCAATATTTTTCTTATCGGGCAGAGCGCTCGCGTGGCGCAATACAGTGCGCTGCCGGTGAACCGCACGCTCTGTACCCTCTATGCCATGACCGGCGTTGCTTCGGCTGTCGCAGCCGTCTTGCTGGTCTCTTACTTTGGTTCTGCCCGTTCCGATCTTGGCACGTCGTTCCTGATGCCGGCGATTACCGCCGTCGTACTGGGAGGCGCCAATATTTACGGCGGGTCCGGATCGATGATCGGCACGGCCGTGGCGGTACTGCTGGTCGGTTTTTTGCAGCAGGGCCTGCAAATGGCCGGCGTGCCGAATCAAATTTCCAGCGCGCTGTCCGGCGCATTATTAATCGTCGTCGTCGTCGGGCGGTCCGTCAGCCTGCACCGTCATCAAATCGTTGAGTGGATTTCACGTCGCCGCACCGCGCGGCAGGCCTGATATCGCGTTGAAATTACGGAGAGAAACATGGCAAGACACACTATCAAGTCGCTTAGCTTACTCATCGCACTTGGCCTCGCCTCAACGGCCATTACGGTGCAGGCGGCAGAGCGCATCGCCTTTATCCCGAAACTAGTGGGCGTCGGCTTTTTTACCAGCGGCGGCAATGGCGCGAAAGACGCCGGAAAAGCGCTGGGTGTTGATGTGACCTACGATGGTCCGACGGAGCCAAGCGTATCCGGCCAGGTACAGCTGGTGAATAACTTCGTCAACCAGGGGTATAACGCGATCATTATCTCGGCGGTCTCCCCCGACGGGCTGTGTCCGGCGTTAAAACGCGCCATGCAGCGCGGGGTGAAAGTGCTGACCTGGGACTCTGACACCAAACCGGAATGCCGCTCTTACTACATCAATCAGGGCACACCAAAACAGCTTGGCGGAATGCTGGTCGAGATGGCCGCGCAGCAGGTGACCAAAGAGAAAGCAAAAGTCGCGTTCTTCTACTCCAGTCCGACCGTCACCGATCAGAACCAGTGGGTACAGGAAGCCAAAGCAAAAATTGCTAAAGAACATCCGGGCTGGGAAATCGTCACCACCCAGTTTGGCTATAACGATGCGACAAAGTCCCTGCAAACCGCAGAAGGGATCATCAAAGCCTGGAGCGATCTGGACGTCATTATTGCCCCGGATGCTAACGCGCTACCGGCGGCGGCGCAGGCAGCGGAAAACCTCAAGCGCGACGATATTGCCATTGTCGGCTTCAGCACGCCGAATGTGATGCGCCCCTATGTTAAGCGCGGCACGGTCAAAGCGTTTGGTCTGTGGGATGTCGTACAGCAGGGAAAAATTTCGGTGTATGTCGCCAGTGCGCTCCTGAAAAACACGCCGCTTAACGTCGGTGACAAGCTGGATATTCCGGGCGTTGGCCAGGTGGAGGTTTCACCGAATAGCGTGCAGGGCTACCGCTATGAAGCAAAAGGTAACGGCATCGTTCTGCTGCCTGAACGGGTGGTGTTTAACAAAGACAATATCGACAAATACGATTTTTGATCTCGCTCTGGAGTAAATAATGGCTGACTTAGATGACATCAAAGACGGTAAAGATTTTCATACGGATCAACCGCAAACCAACACGCCGTTTACCTTAAAAGGCTGCGGTGCGCTGGACTGGGGAATGCAATCCCGGCTGTCGCGTATTTTTAATCCGCACACCGGCAGAACGGTGATGCTGGCGTTCGACCACGGTTATTTTCAGGGGCCGACCACCGGGCTGGAGCGCATCGATATCAACATTGCTCCGCTCTTTTCCCATGCGGATGTTCTGATGTGCACCCGGGGGATATTACGCAGCGTCGTGCCACCAGCAACAAATAAACCAGTAGTGTTACGGGCATCGGGGGCGAATTCGATTCTGACCGAATTGAGTAATGAAGCCGTGGCGGTAGCAATGGATGACGCCGTGCGCCTGAATAGTTGCGCTGTCGCCGCGCAGGTGTATATCGGCACCGAATATGAGCATCAGTCGATTAAAAATATTATTCAGTTAATTGATGCCGGATTACGCGTCGGAATGCCCACGATGGCAGTGACCGGGGTGGGCAAAGATATGGCTCGCGATCAGCGTTATTTTTCACTGGCCACGCGCATTGCAGCGGAAATAGGCGCGCAAATCATCAAAACGTATTACGTCGATAAAGGCTTTGAGCGAATTGCCGCGGGCTGTCCGGTCCCCATCGTGATTGCTGGTGGGAAAAAACTGCCCGAGCGGGAGGCGCTGGAAATGTGCTGGCAGGCTATCGACCAGGGGGCGAGCGGTGTGGATATGGGACGAAACATTTTCCAGTCTGCCGATCCTGTCGCCATGATCAAAGCCGTTCATGCCGTCGTGCATAATAATGAAACGGCGGCTCGGGCCTATGAGCTTTTTCTTAGTGAAAAAGGATAAAGGTCGCGCCCTAATTGCGCTTACAGGAGGTGAATGATGCATGTCACACTGGTGGAAATTAACGTTCACGATGACAAAATCGAGCAGTTTGTCGAAGTCTTTCGCCAGAATCATGTGGGTTCTGTGCAGGAGGCGGGTAACTTGCGCTTTGATGTCCTGCAGGATCCTGACACACCAACTCGTTTTTATATTTATGAAGCTTATGTTGACGAGCAGGCTGTCGCTCTGCACAAAACGACGCCGCACTATAAAACCTGCGTCGAGCAACTTGAGCCGCTCATGCGCGGACCGCGTAAAAAAACGGTCTTTCTTGGCCTGATGCCCTGACAGCCTAAAACGCCAGCATGGCATATGCATGCTGGCGTTATTCATTTCCCCTCTGCTGACGTCCTCTGCCGTGTTGTATCTTCGAGTACATGACCTTTCATATCCTTTCGCAGATCGTTTTTTAAACAAAATTATGTGAGCACGATCAAAAGTTATAATAGTATACCTTTATATCTTTTAGCCCGTGGCTATACTCGCCCTGTAGCCATCGAAACCTTGTGCTAAGGCGGCTTATCTGTAAAAACGTTTTTATTTCATGATGTTAAATGTGTGCTTCTCACATGTTCTCGCCTTTAAACATAAAGGAATATCGACATGAAACTTTCTATCGTGGAAAAAATAGGCTTTGGCGCAGGCGATATGGCGATCAATATCGTGATTATCGCCATGCAGCTGCTGCTGGCTTATTTCTACACTGACATTTACGGCCTTAACGCGGCGGATGTCGGCGTACTGTTTGTTATTGTGCGCATGATCGATGCCATTATCGATCCGGCGATGGGGATACTGACGGATAAGCTTAATACGCGCTGGGGACGTTATCGTCCGTGGCTGGTGTGGTTCGCCATCCCCTTTGGTTTCGCTGTTTATCTGATGTTTATCACCCCGGATATGGCGTATATGGCGAAGCTCGCCTGGGCCTATGGCACCTATATTTTGATGACCCTGGTCTATACCGCCATCACCATACCTTACATTTCCATGATTGGCGTGATCACCAGCGATCCTGTTGAACGCTTAAGCGCCAACGGCTATCGCTTTGTTATGACCAAAATTGCGGCGTTCCTGGTGACCATTGTGGTGCCGATGCTGGCGGTTTGGCTGGGGCAGGGCAATAAGGCGCTGGGTTACCAGCTTTCAATGGGACTGATGGGCGCAATGGGCGCGCTACTGTTCATCTTCTGTTTCCTGACCACCCGTGAACGTAGCGAGCCAGAAATCACCTCATTGTCGGTGGGTAAACAGTTCAAATATTTACTGCGTAACGATCAGTGGATCATTCTGGGCATCGTCATCCTGCTGCTGATGTGTGGCTATGTTATTCGCGGCTCCGTGGCGGCTTATTACGCTAAGTATTATCTAAATGGGGGAGACAGTCTGATTTCGCCGTTCCTCGCAACCGGCGTAGCGGCCTCTATTCTGGCGATGATCGCCACGACCTGGGTGACGAAGTTCTGGGACAAAATCAAAATGTTCCGCTACACCCAGCTAATAACATTTGTGCTCAGTGCATTGATGTACTTTTTCGTCGGACAAGAAAACCTGATTCTGGCCTTCGTGTTTTATTTTCTGATCAACTTTTTCTGCGATATGCAAATGCCGGTGTTCTGGTCGTCCATCGCTGAAGCCGTGGATTACGGTGAGAAGAAAACCGGCCTGCGCGTGTCCGGCCTTGCCTTCGGCGGCATTCTCTTTTTCCAGAAATTTGGTATGGGCATCGCGGGCGGGATATTGGGCTTCTTACTTAGCTACTTCGGTTATCAGGCCGATGTCGAACAGAGTGCCCGATCGTTAATCGGTATTGCACTAATGATGACGCTGATCCCGGCAGTATTTCATCTGGTCGTCGGGCTGCTGATGAGAAAATATCTGATTAATAACGACTATTATCGCGATATTCAGCGTGAACTGGCGCAGCGTCAGGCCTGAGGAGTCACCTGTGAATACCATGAATAAAGTCTGGGCTATCGGCGATGCATCTGTTGATCTGGTCCCGGAAACGCATAACACCTATCTGAAATGTCCCGGCGGCGCAGCGGCCAATGTCGCCGTCTGCGTGGCGCGCCTGGGAGGACGCTGCGGGTTTATTGGTTGCCTCGGCGATGACGACGCGGGTCGATTTTTGCACCAGGTGTTTCAGGATAACAGGGTTGATGTTACGGCTCTGAAACTAGATGCCGCCCTGACCAGCGCGGTGCTGATCGTGAATCTGGCCGCAGACGGTGAGCGCAGTTTTACCTATCTGGTCCATCCGGGGGCAGACACAGCGGTTACGCCGCAGGATCTGCCAATGTTTCAGGCGCATGAGTGGCTGTACTTCAGCTCTATTGGTCTGACCGATCTGCCCGCGCGCGATGCGTGTCTTGACGGTGCGAGAAAGATGCGTGAGGCCGGCGGTCACGTCCTGTTTGACGTTAATTTGCGCACATCAATGTGGGGGGACAGCGCTGAGATCCCGGCGCTCATCGCCCAATCCGCAGCGCTGGCCTCTGTCTGTAAAGTCTCGGCAGACGAGCTATGTCAACTTAGCGGCGCTCGCCGCTGGCAGGATGCACGCGGCTGGCTACGTAGTCTGGGATGCGAAACCACCATTATCTCGCTTGGACAGGAAGGCGCGCTGTTAATCAGCCCGGACGGCGAGCGCCACTTTCCGGCACCGTTCGTTGAGGTGGTCGACACCACCGGCGCGGGCGACGCCTTTGTCGGCGGTCTGCTGTTTACCCTTTCTCAGGCAAATAGCTGGAACGCAGCTTTACTGGCCGACGCCATCTCTACCGCGAATGCCTGCGGCGCGATGGCCGTGACGGCAAAAGGCGCAATGACCGCGCTGCCGTTTCCCGACCAGCTTCACACTTTTTTGTCCTGTCACGATCGTGAAATAAGGAGTCATCATGCACGTTGAACACAATAAATTACTGGGATGTCTGGTCGGGGCCGCTGCCGCCGATGCGATGGGTGCTGCGACAGAGGTCCGTACTCAGCAACAAATCAAAGATTACTTTGGCGGCTGGGTGACGACATTTCAGAAGCCCCCGGCCGATACCTTTGGACGCTGTAATGACGCAGGAATGTGTACGGATGATTTTATCCAGGCAAAATACATCATGGAGGCGCTGTTAAATCATCAGCGGATTGTCAGCGACGACGCCATGCGCGACGCTTTTCAGCACTGGCTGGATTATCCGTATTACGCCAACTTTACCGGTCCCACCACGCGCGCGGCCATGAAAGCCATCTTTAATGATAATCGCGCCTCATTGCAGGGTGAACTGGAGGGCGAAAAACAGTCGGTACAAATTATTAATAAAGGCAATGCCGAGGCAACAAACGGGGCGGCCATGAAGATTTGGCCTGCGGCAGTGCTGCATCCGGGTGATATCGACGCTGCTATTCAGTGCGCGCTGCAAATTTGCCGGTTTACGCATAATAATGTGCTGGCGATGTCCGGAGCGGCAGCGATGGCAGCCGCCACCAGTGAGGCGCTGCGCGCGCAAACCAGTGCTGACAGTATCATTGCCGCAGGTGTTTATGGTGCGCAGAGAGGATATATCCTCGCACAAGAGCAGGGTGCCATGATGGTAGCCGGTCCCTCGGTTGCCCGACGAATTGAGCTGGCGGTTAACATCGGTAAGCGTCATACGCACTGGGAAACGGCCATTGTAGACATCGCCGACATTATTGGTTCCGGCCTGCATGTCAGCGAGGCCGTACCGGCGGCGTTCGGTCTGTTCGCGTGTTGTCCGAATTCGGCGATTGATGCTATCATCTCCGCCGTTAATATCGGCAATGACACCGATACCGTTGCCACAATGGTGGGCGCGCTGTCCGGCGCATTCCACGGTGTAGATGCCCTTCCCGCCGATTATTTAACAACCGTAGATCGAATGAATCATTTCGATTTGGCAGAACTGGCCAGACGCATCGCAGGGTAGCACAGTCATCCTGCCGGGGACGGATCTCTCGTCCCCTGTCGGCTGAGAAGGTGAGGGACGCAGCTTGCAGGTCGATAAAACGAGTTTTACTCCGCTTTATAAGCAGTTGTTTTTTATCCTCTGCCAGCAGATCCAGAATGGCGTTTTGCCTTTAGGCAGCCAGTTGCCGACGCAAAAAGCGATTGCCAGAACCTATAACGTCTCGCTTATCGTGGTTAAGCAGGCGTGGAACGAACTGATCAGCGCGGGGATTATTACCTCGCAGCGCGGTAGCGGATCAATCGTCTGTGCATTACCGCAAGGGGTTAGCTACGGTCATACTTTTCGCGGCATTACTCGTGATTTGCAGGATGCCAGCATCGCCATTGAAAACCGGATCCTTGAGATTGGACCGTGCCGCGCGCGCGACGCTCAGGTCGATGGATTAAGCCTTCCTGCCCATCATCACTATTTTTATATTTCCCGCGTGCGCTATCTCAATAATCGTCCGTTTAACCACGAAAAAATTTACCTCGACCTGAGCTTTTTCCCCGAGTTGACCCTGACCGCAGAAGCGCTTGAGCGCACGTCGCTCTATTCTCTGTTGCAGGTGACCAGCGACTCGGCGACCGAGAAAGTGGAGGCGGTTTTACCGTCTGTGGATCTGTGTGAGAAGTTAGAAATAGCCGCCAATAAGCCGTTATTGTCCGTTGCCAGACACACCTTTATGGCCGGAGCAGATATGCCATTTGAGTACTGCCGGTACTACGTTTTATCAGAATACTTTGGTGAAATTCACTATCACTGATCCTGCTGCATCTTGTCAGCATGACAGATAACCCCACCATATCTGGCGTTTACGCCGGATGCCTGTGTCCGTATCCTTGTTGAAAAAATCCTCAGGAGACAGGCATGTCGCTCTGGCTTTCCCATCCGTTATTTCTTCCTTCCCTCGTCATCGGCGTGACGATTTTGCTCTGGGCAACATCGCTGCTCCCTGAATTTATTACCGCGCTGCTGTTTTTTGCCGTGGCGATGATTGCCAAAATTGCGCCGCCGGAGGTGATTTTTGGCGGTTTTGCCTCATCTGCATTCTGGCTGGTATTTAGCGGCTTTGTGCTGGGCGTGGCGATCCGCAAAACCGGTCTGGCAGACCGCGCGGCACGGGCGTTATCGTCCAGGCTAACTGACTCGTGGCCGCTGATGGTAGGAAGCGTGGTATTGCTAAGTTACGCGCTGGCGTTTGTCATGCCGTCGAACATGGGACGTATCGCGCTGCTGATGCCGATTGTCGCTGCCATGGCGGCGCGTGCCGGCATTGAGGACGGCACGCGTGCCTGGTACGGGCTGGCACTGGCCGTTGGGTTTGGTACCTTTCAGCTTTCAGCGACCATCCTTCCCGCAAACGTCCCCAATCTGGTGATGAGCGGGGCAGCGGAGGGCGCTTACGGGATCCATCTCAACTACGTTCCCTATTTGCTGCTACATACCCCGGTACTGGGAATACTTAAAGGTCTTATTCTGATTGGCCTGATCTGCTGGTTATTTCCCGGCGCACCCCAGCCACCCCGCGCATTACCCGCCTCAGCACCCATGAGCCGCCAGGAAAAACGGCTGGCCTGGCTGCTGGCGGTTGTCTTAGTCATGTGGGTCACGGAAAGCTGGCACGGCATTGGCCCCGCGTGGACCGGATTGGCAGCGGCCTGCATTACTCTCCTGCCGCGCGTCGGTTTTATCAGCGGGGAAGAGTTCGCTTCAGGCGTGAATATGCGCACCTGTCTCTACGTAGGCGGTATTCTGGGTCTGGCGCTGACGGTGACCGAAACGGGTATTGGCGGTGCGGTAGGCGAGGCATTAATGCACGTGATGCCGCTGGATCCTGCGCGGCCCTTTACCAGTTTCCTGGCGTTAACCGGGATAACGACGGCGCTGAATTTTATAATGACGGCAAACGGCGTACCGGCGTTGTATACCACTCTGGCGCAGAGTTTTTCCGATGCGACAGGTTTTCCGCTACGTAGCGTGATTATGATTCAGGTGGCGGGCTACTCGACGCCGCTGTTGCCGTATCAGGCATCGCCTATCGTGGTCGCCATGGCGCTTGGAAAGGTTCCGGCACGCGCCGGGATGCTGTTGTGTCTGGCGCTGGCGGTGATGACGTACCTGCTGCTGGTGCCGCTGGATTACGCCTGGTTTAACCTGCTGGGGAAATTGTAGCCATATGCCGGGCAGGCGCATACGCCGCCCGGCACGGACAACAGACGTCATTACGCCTGTTTAGCGGCTTCTGCTGCTTTAACGATCACGGCGAAAGCATCTGCTTTCAGAGATGCGCCGCCAACCAGCGCGCCGTCGATGTCCGGCTGGGTGAACAGCTCGGCAGCGTTAGAGGCGTTAACAGAACCGCCGTACTGAATGATAACCTGCTCAGCAATGTTAGCGTCAGCTTTAGCAATATGGTCACGAATGAATTTGTGAACTGCCTGAGCCTGAGCTGGGGTTGCAGATTTACCGGTGCCGATTGCCCATACAGGTTCGTAAGCGATAACCACACCTTCAAATGCCGCTGCGCCCTGGGTTTTCAGAACTGCGTCGATTTGGCGTGCGCAAACTTCTTCGGTTTTACCCGCTTCATTTTCCGCTTCGGTTTCACCGATGCACAGAACCGGGGTCAGACCCTGCTCTTTCAGCACGGCAAATTTCTTCGCGATCAGCTCGTCAGATTCTTTGTGATAAGTACGACGCTCAGAGTGGCCGATGATGATGTATTTTGCGCCGATATCTTTCAGCATTTCAGCAGAGGTTTCACCGGTAAATGCGCCGGACAGATTCAGGTCGACGTTTTGTGCACCCAGAACAATGTGACTACCTGCAGCAGCTTGTTTCGCCAGGTCGATGTACATTTCCGGCGGCGCAATCGCCACACCACAACCCGTTACGCCAGCCAGCTCTTTACGCAGGTTAGCTACCAGTTCGTTTACCATGTGGCGGTTGCCGTTCAGTTTCCAGTTACCCATCACTAAAGGATGTCGCATTTTAATTCTCCACGCTGTAAGCGAGTTAGGGAATATTGCTGCCCCTCAGGGCAGCATGGTCTGTGAGTCAGTATAGAGATTGATCACTTCAAAGGCTTTGCTTTTCGTCATTTATTGTCGCCTTCACTGCTATCAGATAACGCCAGCTTAATCGGTTCAACAGCGAAGGTCAGTCCTTTTTCACCGTTATCTGCGACAACATAGCGCACTGCGCCATCAGTTTCGGCAAAGTAGCGCTGGCCTTTACCGGCCGCGATCAGCTTTTGCACTTTTTGCAGACTTTGCGCTTTTGTCAGCGTCGGGATAAAAACACGTAAGATTGCGCTCATATACTCATACGCTTTTGCTTTCGCCGATTTTTGCTGGGGTCCCTGCACTGGCAGCCAGGTGATCTGCATTGATTTAATTTTTAGCGTGCCGCGCTCCAGTGCCGTTGAGGCGTACAGCGTCTCATTAATTCTGCTGGCGGCGCGCGTCAGGTTTGCACGATCTTTCCCCCCTCCAATGGCGCGAAACTCGTTCAGCGGCAGGCCGGGATTGTCGGTATTAAAGGTTTCCCGGAACTGGCTGATGGATTGATCAAACGTGGGGGAACCCGCCAGCAAATAAGGGGCTGTCATGCCAGACGTGTCTTCCGCCAGCGCCGGTGCGCCTGCGGTAAAGCCTGCCAGCCACAGTAAAAACAGTATTCCCCATCTTTTCATCAACGATCGCCTTTTCATAAATCTGCTCACGATTAAAGCGATAACCGGGGGACTTGTCAAAAACTGACGACTCCAGGGTAAACTACGCGCAATAACATAATAAGGACGAGAGCATGACCCTACAGCAGTGGTTGTTTTCAATCAAAGGGCGTATTGGACGCCGTGACTTTTGGATTTGGATCGCAATTTGGTTTGTGGCGATGTTTTGCCTCTTTACCCTTGCAGGCAGCAACCTGATCGATATGCAAATTGCCGCCTTTGCGTTAGTTTGCCTGCAGTGGCCTACCGCAACGGTAGTGATAAAACGGCTTCACGATCGCGATAAATCGGGTCTGTGGGCGCTACTTTTTGTACTGGCGTGGATGCTGCTGGCGGGAAACTGGGCGGTTTTGCCGGGCGTCTGGCAGTGGGTCGTGGGACGCTTTATTCCGACGCTAATCATGGTCATGATGCTGATTGAACTGGGTGCATTTATGGGCACCCAGGGCGAGAATAAATTCGGCAAAGAGACGCTGGACGTGAAATTTCGCTGATTACCAGTAGTGTTCAGCCGTCATATGGCCCGGACGACGACGCAGGTGTTTGGTCATCTGCCGGGTATCTTTCAGTAATTGCTGCGTGTCACGTACCATCTGCGGATTGCCGCACAGCATGACATGACTGGTATCAGGCGTTAACGGTAGTCCGGTAGCAGCTTCCAGCGCACCGCTTTCAATCAGCGCCGGAACCCGGCCGGTCAGCGAACCGGCAACCGTTTCGCGACTGACCACGGTTTGAATACGTAACTTACCTTCATAACGCCGCTGCAGTTCCAGCATCAGCGGCAGATAGCTCAGATCCGCCGCGTAACGCACCGCGTGGACCAGCACCAGATTCTCAAAGCGTTCCAGATCCTTACCCTCCTGTAAAATAGAAAGATAAGGGCCGAGCGCCGTTCCCGTCGCCAGCATCCACAGTGTCTGGCAGTCAGGCACCTCTTCCAGCACGAAAAAACCCGCCGCTTCGCTGACAAGCTGAACATCATCGCCAGGTTTTAATGCTGCCAGTTTTGGGCTGAGTTTCCCTTCCGGCACAGTTACCAGATAAAACTCCAGATCGGGATTATGCGGTGCATTGACATAGGAGTAGGCGCGCTGAACGCGCTCGCCATCGATTTCAAGCCCAAGCTTTGTAAACTGCCCGGCGGTAAACGGCTGAACGGGAGCATGTACGGTGAGGCTGAACAGCGCATCGGTCCAGTATTCAACTTTGGTTACTTTGCCTGTTACCCAGTCCGCCATGATAGTCTCCTCTTGATTTCGTTATCTTATTTTCGTTGCTCAGCGTTAACATTTCCAGCCCTGAAGGGCTGAAAAGCTCTCCAGGACAAATTATTCCAGATAATCCACGGCGTAACATTTCTCCTTCAGTACGCCGTTTTATCCTGCTTCAACAAAAAACGCCTGCAGGGGCAGACGTTTCAGGCGGACCGGTTAAACGGCAGACCGGAGAGAGTACAATGTGGATTTGTCATCTCCACGGTGCCGGCGTGGTACAGCACTCCCGCTGTTAACGGCGGGGGATATTCACAGGATGTGACGCTGAATATCGACGTCTTTGCGATCCAGATAATGAATTGACTGAATGCGGCGAATGGTACGCGACTTGCCACGGATCAACAGGGTTTCAGTGGTCGCAATATTACCCTTACGGCTGATGCCATCCAGCAGATCGCCTTTGGTAATACCGGTTGCAGAAAAGACGACGTTGTCGTTGCGCGCCATGTCATCGAGACGCAGCACCTTTCCGGCGACGATCCCCATGTCCTGACAGCGGGCCAGCTCTTGCTCACCAATACGACGATTCTCTTCGCTATCGCCTTTGACCGTATGACGCGCCAGCAGGCGACCGTTCATATCGCCATCCAGGGCGCGGATCACCGCCGCCGATACTACACCCTCCGGCGCGCCGCCAATGCCATACAAAACGTCAACTTCGCTGTCCGGCATGCAGGTTAAAATAGACGCGGCAACGTCGCCATCCGGGATCGCAAACACGCGTACGCCCAGCTGCTGCATTTCGGCGATAACGCCATCATGACGTGGCTTGGCAAGAATAGTTACGGTCAACTCGCTTAACGGTTTGCCAAGTGCGGCGGCAACATTGCACAGGTTATCAGCCAGGGGCAGATTAAGATCGATTACGCCTTTGGCTCCAGGTCCGACAATTAGCTTCTCCATATACATATCTGGTGCATTCAGGAAGCTGCCTTTATCGCCCACGGCCAGCACGGCCAGCGCATTCGCCTGGCCCATCGCGGTCATGCGGGTCCCTTCAATAGGATCAACGGCAATATCGACCGCGTCGCCCTGACCTGTGCCAACACGCTCACCGATGTAGAGCATAGGTGCTTCGTCGATTTCGCCTTCACCAATCACGATAGTGCCGTCAATATTGACCTGATTGAGCATAATCCGCATTGCGTTAACCGCCGCGCCATCGGCGATATTTTTATCGCCTCGCCCTAACCATTTATACCCTGCCAGCGCCGCTGCTTCAGTGACGCGCGAGAATTCGATTGCCAGTTCCCGTTTCATTGCCAACTCATATAAGAAGAAAAATTGTGCGCAGTTTAGCACAGCGAACATCAGCAACCCTACCGGGAGGCGGAGTACTCTTTTACACAGTCCATCGGGAACGCGTTATCTGCTTTAAAAACAAGGCGTGGTAGTGTGTCAGGCGTTTGAATAGCGTTCTGTTTCCGGCATCCAGCGCTCAATAAGGGCAATGGCCTGCTCAGGATAACGTTCGTGAATATGGCGTGCCAGGCGCTGAACTTCGGGGATCATCGCCTGATCGCGCAGTAAATCTGCGACTTTGAATTCCGCATTACCGGTTTGACGAGTTCCCAGTAATTCGCCCGGTCCGCGGATTTCGAGATCTTTTTGGGCGATCACGAAGCCATCGGTGCTGTCGCGCAGGACCTGTAAGCGTTTTTGCGCGGTTCTGGACAGCGGCGATTTATAGAGCAGGACGCAGTGGGAGGCGACCGCGCCACGTCCAACGCGTCCCCGCAGCTGGTGAAGCTGGGCCAGACCCAGCCGCTCCGGGTTTTCGATAATCATCAGGCTGGCGTTAGGTACATCCACGCCAACCTCAATCACCGTAGTGGCTATCAGCAGATGCAGCTCGCTCTGCTTAAAAGACTGCATGACCGCCTGCTTTTCAGCCGGTTTCATCCGGCCATGTACCAGCCCTATATTCAGCTCAGGCAGAGCCAGCTTCAGCTCTTCCCACGTCGCTTCAGCGGCCTGCGCTTCCAGCAAGTCGGACTCTTCAATGAGCGTACATACCCAGTATGCCTGACGGCCTTCAGTGGTGCAGGCGTTACGCACCCGGTTAATAATATCGCTACGGCGAGTATCCGGGATGGCCACGGTGGTCACCGGGGTACGGCCAGGCGGCAGTTCATCAATAACGGAAGTATCAAGATCGGCATAGGCGGTCATTGCCAGCGTGCGCGGAATAGGCGTCGCAGTCATGATGAGCTGATGAGGATGAAAACCCTGCTGCTGGCCTTTTTCCCATAGTGCCAGCCGCTGGTGAACGCCAAATCGATGCTGTTCATCAATGATCACCAGCGCCAGACCGTTAAACTGCACCTGTTCCTGAAAGATAGCGTGAGTGCCCACCACCATCTGGACCTGACCGCTGGCAATGGCATCCTGCTGTGCAATGCGCGCCTTGCCTTTTTGTTTACCCGCCAGCCAGCCAACCTGGACGCCAAGCGGTTCAAACCAGCTGCGGAAATTAATGGCGTGCTGTTCGGCAAGCAGTTCAGTAGGGGCCATTAACGCCACCTGCTTACCGTGCGCGATTGCGCGCAGGGCGGCAAGGGCGGCAACCAGCGTTTTACCGGAGCCAACATCACCCTGCACCAGACGCATCATTGGGTAATCCAGCGCCATATCATTCTCAATTTCAGCCACGACGCGCGTTTGAGCGCCGGTCGGTTTAAACGGCAGAGACGCGAGAAAACGCTGTTTTAACGCATCCTGCTGGCTGAGAGTCTGGGCATGGTAGCGCTGGGCTCCTGCGCGCAGCGCAAGCATACTGAGATTATGCGCCAGCAGCTCTTCCAGAATAAGACGTCGCTGAGCCGGATGTTGCCCGGTATCGAGATCGGCCAGCTGTAGCGATGGCGGTGGACGATGAAGCGTGCGCAGAGCCTCTGGCAGGGTCATCATGCCTTGTGCCAGCTGCGGGGGCAGCAGTTCGGGAATGGCGCAGGTATCCAGTAGATCCAGCGCCTGATCGGTGAGTTTGCGCAGGGTTGCCTGCTTGACCCCCTCCGTCGTCGGATAGACCGGCGTCAGCGTCTCCTGCAATTCAGGAGTGCTTAAATCACCCTGCACCCGATATTCGGGGTGGATCATCTCCGCACCGTACTTACCGCGTTTTGCTTCACCGTAAGCCAGAACGCGCCGACCGGTGGCGAGGCTATTTTTCATCGCCGCGTTAAAATTGAAAAAGCGCAGGGTGAGGATGCCGGAGCCGTCGCTTATCTGACAGGTCATCATCCGGCGACCGCCGAATGTGATCGTGCTGTTCAGAACTTCACCCTCTACGGTAACGTAAATACCGGGAAGCAGATCGCCAATAGCATAGAGTTGCGTACGATCCTCATAGCGTAATGGCAGATGCAGGAGTAAGTCCTGCACGGTATTCAGACCGATTTTTGACAGTTTGCTGCTTTGCGCCGCACCGACGCCCGTAAGAGCATTCAGCGGAATGGCGTCCAGCAACCGGCCCTGCATGATTTACCCTGCCGCCTGCATGGTGGCCCACCAGGCGGCATCAGCATCAATTTCACCCTGATCGTTCACCTGCGGATAGGGCAGACCTTTACGCTTCGCAACGCGTGCCAGCACCGGATAACCGCCCTCAAACAACAGACGTTGCTGCTCGTCTTCCGGCAGCGTGCTGTTCTGGCGCTGATACATGCCGGCATTCTGTCGCTGGCGCTGTGCTTCATAGAGGATTAATGCCGAGGCGACGGAAACGTTCAGCGACTGCACCATACCGACCATCGGAACAATAATATCGCTATCGGCCAGGGCTAATGCTTCCTCGGTAATGCCGGTTTTTTCCTGTCCCAGCATGATGCAGGTCGGCAGGGTATAGTCGATGTCACGAAAGTCGACGGCTTCAGGCGAAAGGTGGGTCGCCAGAATCTGCATACCGGAGGCTTTAAGATGCGTTACCGCATCTGTGATGGTGCGGTGCGTTTTGACCGCTACCCAGCTATTGCTTCCCGCCGCCGCAGAGGCCATGGTACGCAGTCGATCACCCGGCCAGACGGCATGGACTTTATGCACGCCGATGGCATCCGCGGTACGAATAATTGCCGAGACGTTATGGGGTTTATAAACCTGCTCCATACACACCGTCAGATCGGGCTGACGTCTGGCGAGCATTTCACGAATACGCGCATAACGCTGTGGGTTCATAAACTAATTTCGGTTACGGGTGACTTTGATGACATCCGGCATCACGCGAATTTTGCGCATAATATTCGCCAGCTGTACGCGGTCGCGCGCGGTGAGGCGAATAAAGGCGCTGTAAACGCGGCCGTCTTTCTCTTCCGTGTTCAGGCTCTGAATATTCGACGATGCAGTGTTGATAGCCGCCGTCAGGTTTGCCAGCGCGCCCTGATGGTTGAACATATCGACTTTGATCTCGGTAATAAATTCCTGAGCGATCTCTTTATCCCACTCGACCGCCATAAATTTCTCCGGCTCTTTTTGATAGCCGCGAATGTTACGACAGGATTCATGGTGAATAACCAGACCTTTACCTGGACTGACGTGAGCGATGATCGGATCGCCTGGGATCGGGCGACAACACTTAGCGAAGGTAATTAGTACGCCGTCGGCGCCCTTGATAGGCAAATGCCCGCTACTCTGCTGCACAACAGTAGCATTACCCTGCTGGAGATTCTTCGCCACCACCACGCTCATCGCATTGCCCAAACCTATTTCTGCCAGCAAATCGTCCAGCGAAGCAAGCTTCATGCGATCAAGTTCGCGTTGAATACTTTCCTGCGGAATTTCTGCCAGTTTGCGGCTGCCGCCCAGTGCATGATTGAGCAGGCGTCGGCCGAGACTAACGGAGTCGTCGCGCTTAAGATTCTTCAGCAGCTGGCGAATCTTGGCGCGTGCTTTTGAGCTAACGACAAAGTTCAGCCACGCCGCATTAGGACGCGCGCCAGGCGCAGTAATAATCTCAACGGTCTGACCGCTGGTCAGCGGCTGCGAGAGTGGATAAGGCTGACGATCGACGCGTGCACCCACGCAGGCATGGCCTATATCCGTATGCACGGCATAAGCGAAGTCGACGGGTGTCGCACCGGCAGGTAGCTCGACAATGCGCCCTTCCGGCGTGAAAACGTAAATTTCATCGGGGAAGAGATCGGATTTAACGCTCTCGATAAATTCGAAGGAACTTCCGGCGCTCTGCTGCAGCTCAAGCAGGCTTTGCATCCAGCGCTGAGCGCGGATTTGCGCCGTGGTGCTGGTTTCACCGTGCTCTTTGTATGCCCAGTGCGCCGCAACACCCATTTCTGCCATCTGGTCCATGTCTTCGGTACGCACCTGCACTTCTACTGGCACACCGTGCGGGCCGATCATGGAGGTGTGCAAAGACTGATAGCCGTTTGCTTTCGGAATGGCTATATAGTCTTTCATGCGGCCCGGACGCGGCTTGTACAGACTGTGCATCTGGCCCAGTACGCGATAGCAGGTGTCGGCGTCGTGGACAATGACGCGGAAAGCGTAGATGTCCATGATGGAGTGAAAACGCTGCTCTTTAAGCACCATTTTGCAGTAAATCGAGTAAAGATGTTTCTCGCGCCCGCTGACACGACACGGAATGCCCGCCTCCTGCAAACGCCCTTCGATTTCAGAGAGGATTTTCTGAATCATCTCCTTACGGTTCCCACGCGCGGCTTTCACCACCTCTTTAATCACGCGATAGCGGTTCGGGTGCAACGCTTCAAAGCCCAACTCTTCGAGTTCGGTTTTGATGTGATGGATACCTAAACGGTGCGCCAGCGGACTGTAGATTTCGAGGGTTTCACGGGCAATGCGGCGACGCTTATCCGGGCGTAATGAGCCCAGCGTGCGCATATTATGGGTGCGGTCAGCAAGTTTGATGAGAATGACGCGGATGTCCTGCACCATCGCCATGATCATCTTGCGAAAGTTTTCGGCCTGAGCCTCTTTCTTATCGCGGAATTTGAGCTTATCAAGCTTAGAAACCCCCTCTACCAGCTCGGCAACGCTTTTGCCAAACAGCTGTTCCATATCCTGGTAGGTGGCGGGGGTATCTTCGATCACATCATGCAGCAGCGCGGCCATCAGCGTTTCATAGTCGAGTTTCATCTCGGCCAGAATGCAGGCTACCGCGACCGGGTGCGTGATATAGGGTTCACCGCTTGAACGTGTCTGGCCCTCGTGAGCGTCACGTGCAACGAGATATGCCTGCCGAAGACGTTTAATCTGGTCTTCTGGCAGGTAATGTTGAATCAGCTGATTCAGGCTTTCAAACAGATACAAGAGTGACCCGCTTTGTAATTAACGACGACCTTCAGCAATAGCGGTAACAGCTTGTAATTCAGCGGCTTCCTGCTCTTGCTGTTCCTGGCGCTCACGGACGTCGAGGATCTGGTTGTTGATCAGACCTTCTTCGATTTCGCGCAGCGCGATAACGGTAGTTTTATCGTTTTCTTCCGCAACTAACGGATCTTTTCCGCCTACCTGCATCTGACGAGCGCGACGCGCGGCGACCAGTACCAGGTCAAAACGGTTACCAATTTTCTCTACAGCGTCCTGAACAGTTACGCGTGCCATACTTAAAATGCTCCACAGGTGAAGAAATGACTGGGCATGATACTGAAAGTGGGTTCAGTCTGCCAACAGTTTGGTGATTAAAGCGTCATGTCGCTGTTTCTGGCGGCTCATGCGCAGACGTTCAGCACGAATAATCGTTTTCATATCGCTAATAGCGGTATCAAAATCATCATTCACAATAAGATAATCATATTCGGCGTAATGACTCATTTCTGCAACTGCCTGAGCCATGCGTTTTGCAATAACCTCTTCGCTATCCTGACCACGACCGCGCAAACGGCGATCCAGCTCAAGCTTAGACGGCGGTAAGACAAAAATACTGCGGGCCTGCGGCATTTTCTCGCGGATTTGCTGCGCACCCTGCCAGTCGATATCCAGAAAAACATCTACACCGGTTGCCAGTACCTGCTCGATAGCTTCACGTGATGTGCCGTAATAGTTACCGAAAACTTCAGCATGCTCAAGAAAGGCATTATTGCCGATCATGGTTTTGAACTCATCGTGATCTACAAAGAAGTAGTGTTCACCGTGTTCTTCACCCGGACGCGGTGCGCGGGTGGTATGTGAAACCGAAACCTGAGTATCGTACAACGGCTGAGTTTTAAGCAGAGCCTGAATCAGGCTGGATTTACCCGCGCCGCTGGGAGCAGAAACAATATAAAGCGTGCCTTGAGCCATGAGAATCTTATGTATGTGTTAGTCGAAAGTGAGCTTACATACGAGCCTATTATACACGTCGATGCTCTGTGACGCAGTCTTCGTCACACTTTTTGCGCCATATTCTTGCATTTTGCGTACTGTTTTCCCGTTTTCGCCCGAGGTTGCTGTAACAGGATGAAAATCCCTGAAGCGTGCTCGCAAGATCCTCTTTGGTCTCTCGCCAGCGATTAAAGGCTGGCGTATACCCTGAGCAATACAGCAAGGGAGGCAAGATATGTGGCGATGGACGAGTATTTTTTGGGGATTGGTACTTTGGGTAACACAGGGATGGGCGCTTTGTCCCGTCTGGTCTCCGGCCAGGGCTGAACAGGAAATAGGCCAGCTTAATATGCAGCTCAGGCAGTGGAATGAGGCCTACTGGAGGCAGGGTGCCAGTGAGGTCAATGATGATGTTTATGACCAGCTGTCGGCACAGATGGCTCAATGGCAGCACTGCTTTAATGTGTCATCGCGTAACGATCTCTCATTGCCGGCCATCGGCGGTTCAGTCAATCATCCCGTTGCGCATACGGGCGTCAGGAAGCTAGCGAATAAAAACGCCATTGCACAGTGGATGTCCGGAAAACGGGATCTCTGGATGCAACCTAAAGTTGATGGCGTGGCCGTTACCCTGGTTTACCGTCACGGTAAGCTGACGCAGGCTATCAGCCGTGGAGATGGGTTAAAAGGAGAGGACTGGACAGAAAAAGTGCGGCAGATCCCTTCTGTGCCGCAGATCGTATCCGGCGCGCTGGCAAATGCCGTCCTTCAGGGAGAGTTATTTCTGCTACGTGATAAACACATTCAGAAGCAGATGGGGAGTATGAATGCCCGATCGAAAGTCGCCGGAGCGATGATGCGCAAAGGCAATACTGCGCTGTTGCATGAGCTGTCAGTGTTTGTCTGGGCATGGCCAGATGGCCCCGCTACTCTGCAACAGCGTATGACGCAGCTGACCGACGCCGGTTTTCCGTGGATCGCGCAGTATTCGCTTCCGGTGAATCGAGTTGAACAGGTAGATGCTCAGCGCGCACGGTGGTTCACCTCCGCGCTTCCTTTTGTGACCGATGGCGTCGTGGTACGTGCAGCAGCAGAGCCGGCAGCAGTACGGTGGTTACCCGATCAGGCTGATTGGGTCGTCGCATGGAAATATCAGCCGATGGCAAAAGTCGCAGAGGTAAAGGCCATTGATTTTACCGTTGGCCGTAGCGGTAAGATGACGGCTATTGCGCAGCTTGCGCCGCTACAACTTGATGATAAGCAGGTCCAGAGAGTGAATATCGGTCCGGTCAGCCGCTGGCAAACGCTGGATATCGCCCCGGGCGATCGGGTGCTGGTTAGCCTCGCCGGGCAGGGCATTCCACGTATCGATAGCGTTGTCTGGCGCAGTTTACAGCGGTCAAAACCCGTTCCGCCATCTTCATATTTCAATACGCTGACCTGCTTTTACGCCACGCCCGACTGCGAGGAGCAATTTATTTCCCGCCTGGTCTGGCTTGGATCTGTACAGGCGCTCAATATTAAAGGTATAGGTGAGGAGGGCTGGCGTGCTCTGCATCGCGCCCGGCATTTTGAGCATATCTTTTCCTGGCTTGCTCTCAGCCAGAAAACGCTGCAGTCCATACCCGGTTTCAGTGGGACCCGCGGGCAGCAACTGTGGCAACAGTTGGATCTTGTTCGTCACCGCCCTTTTAAATTATGGATAAAGGCCTTCAGCACGCCATTGCCAAAAGCGGCACTTAATAGTCTGGACATAGAGAGCTGGAAAGCGCTGGTTGACAGAGATGAAGCCCGCTGGCAGGTGCTAACAGGTATTGGCGCAGAGCGGGCCGGGAAGCTAATAGCGTGGTTTCATCATCCGGATGTTGTGCGGCTGGGACAATGGCTGGGAGGGCGAGGAATAGAAGGATTCAGTGGTTTTGATTATATTCGGAAGTAGAATTTTACTACCAGCAGTCTCCGGCAGGTATTCAGGATAGTCGTGGTATTGACGCATTTGCGCGTAAGATCAGGGATAACAATTATGATAACTGAAAGGGCCTGCACGAGGCGGCGCGGTCTCTCTGCCTGCTGCCCTGACCGTGAAAAAAGGGTTCAGGGCAGAAGTCAGAGCGCTTATATCTCCCCGGTACTGCTTTTTTCTATAGGGGACCGAATAAGATCGCTAATGTGTGCTGTTGCTGTATGAGAAAATAACTTCTTATTTAATTCATCTATTGCTGTTAACTGCTCCGGGGAGGTGTTTTTTGGTGTGGTATTAGAGGTCAGAGAGAATATCTTGTTACCGGAAAATGGGACCTGACCAACAATTTTAGAATCTATATGGCTTATCAGATCGGGTCCACCCAGTTTTCTTATCGATTTTACTAACGGATACTTCCATGGTTGCATATCATAATAAGGCTCAATTACTACATGTATGTGACTGATTTTAGGGGGTGTTTTTGCGAGTTCCTTCGGCCGATGCTATAAAAAGCCTTTATTTATAATGAATTTTTATTCTTAACTGCCATCGCAGGATAATGTACACGAATAAATATCAGCATTTGCAAGTACAGCGTTACGCCTTTTTGATAGCAGCTTCTGATAACAGAAAAGCCCGGCGCAATGCGGGCTTTCAGTTTTTTTTCGCGGGTGATTTTACGTAAATCGTTACTCGATATTCTGAATCTGTTCCCGCATCTGCTCAATCAGCACTTTCAGTTCAATCGCTGAGTTCGTCACCTCTGCATTGATGGACTTAGAGGCCAGCGTATTTGATTCGCGGTTAAATTCCTGCATCATAAAGTCAAGGCGACGACCAACGGCTTCTTTCTTCTTCAGGATGTTCCAGGTCTCTTTCACATGCGCTTCAAGACGATCAAGTTCTTCTGCCACGTCGATGCGCTGTGCCATCAGCACCAGCTCTTGCTCAAGGCGGTTGTTTTCAAGCTGGACCTGCGCATCTTCCAGTTTGGCGACCAGACGTTCGCGCTGCCATTTCAAAATTTCAGGCATGTGAGCGCGTACTTTGGCCACTTCACCGCTGACGCCATCAAGACGCTGTTCAATCAGGCCTTTCAACGCCTGACCTTCAGTTTCACGGGCAATAATAAAGTCGTCCAGTGCGCCGTCCAGCGCGCTAAGGATTTCGGTGGCAATCGCGTCCAGATCCTGTTCCTGAGCCGCCATAACACCCGGCCAGCGCAGGATATCAACCGGGTTGATTTCGCCCTCATCACTCTGCATTTTGACCCAGTTCGCCGCACTGACCAGCTGTTTAGCCAGTTTTTCATTGAGGACTAACTCCCCTTGTGAGCTGGCGTCTGGCTCAAAGCGCAGGCTGCACTCGACTTTGCCGCGGGTTAAACGGGCGCGGATGCGCTCGCGTACAACCGGCTCAAGGCCACGGAATTGCTCAGGCAGGCGAAAATAGGTTTCCAGATAACGCTGGTTAACAGAGCGCATCTCCCAGGTGGCGCTACCCCATTCGCCTTTAATTTCACGGCGGGCATAAGCGGTCATACTGCGGATCATAAACGTTCCTGTTTTTAAAGGAGAGATGGGGTGATTATAGCTTTCGCTGCTCCGGCAGGATAGGAATAACCGCCGGAAGTCCGTATAATGCGCAGCCACATTCGTTTCAAGCCGGAGAAATCATATGCGTCCAGAAGGTCGTAGCGTCAATCAGGTACGTCCCGTCACTCTGACCCGTAATTACACAAAACACGCAGAAGGCTCCGTGCTGGTCGAATTTGGTGATACCAAAGTTTTGTGTACCGCGTCTATTGATGAAGGTGTGCCGCGCTTCCTGAAAGGTCAGGGCCAGGGCTGGATCACTGCCGAGTACGGTATGCTGCCGCGTTCTACCCATACCCGTAATGCTCGCGAAGCAGCGAAAGGTAAGCAGGGTGGCCGTACCATGGAGATCCAGCGTCTGATCGCGCGTGCGCTGCGCGCTGCGGTCGATTTAAAAACGCTGGGTGAATTTACTATCACGCTGGACTGCGACGTTATTCAGGCGGATGGCGGCACGCGAACTGCGTCGATCACCGGCGCTTGCGTGGCACTGGCCGATGCGCTCAACAAGCTGGTTGCTGCCGGCAAACTAAAAACTAATCCGATGAAAGGCATGGTGGCAGCGGTTTCTGTTGGTATCGTCGGCGGTGAAGCGCTTTGCGATCTGGAATATGTTGAAGACTCAGCTGCTGAGACGGACATGAACGTAGTGATGACCGAAGATGGTCGCATTATTGAAGTGCAGGGAACGGCAGAGGGTGAGCCGTTCAGCCATGAGGAGCTTCTTACCCTGCTGGCGCTGGCCAGAGGGGGGATAGAATCTATCATCGCGACGCAGAAAGCGGCGTTAGAGAATTGATATTAAGGCGACTGAGAAGTCGCCTTTTTTTTGCCTGAAAAACGAAATCTGGAGGAGTGTCGACATGAAACCGTATCAGCGCCAGTTTATTGAATTTGCGCTTAGCAAGCAGGTACTTAAGTTTGGCGAATTTACGCTGAAATCCGGACGCAAAAGTCCCTATTTCTTCAACGCCGGGCTATTCAATACCGGGCGCGATCTGGCACTGCTTGGCCGTTTTTATGCCGAAGCGCTGGTCGATTCCGCTATCGACTTTGATCTGCTGTTCGGACCTGCCTATAAAGGTATTCCGATTGCGACAACGACGGCCGTCGCGCTGGCGGAGCATCACAATCGCGATCTGCCGTACTGCTTTAACCGTAAAGAGGCGAAAGACCATGGTGAGGGTGGCAGTCTGGTCGGCAGTGCACTTCAGGGTCGCGTTATGCTGGTGGATGATGTTATCACGGCCGGTACCGCTATCCGTGAGTCGATGGAGATTATCCAGGCCAATGGCGCAACACTTGCCGGTGTGCTGATTTCGCTGGACAGGCAGGAGCGCGGGCGCGGGGAAATTTCGGCAATTCAGGAAGTTGAGCGCGATTATGGCTGTCAGGTTATTTCTATTATCACGCTGAAAGAATTAATCGCGTATCTGGAAGAGAAGCCAGAGATGGCGGCGCATCTGGCGTCGGTACGCGCTTATCAGGACGCATACGGCGTATAGTCAAATGTCCGGCACAGTGCTGCCGGACCTTTTATCACACCAGCTTTGCCCCCTGTGTATTTACGTACAGGGAGTAAATCGAGGTACTGGACGCCATAAACAGGCGGTTACGCTGTTCGCCGCCAAAACACAGGTTAGCGCAGCGTTCCGGCAGTTGAATCGTGCCGATGTGTTTGCCCTGCGGGCTGAAGACGCGTACGCCATCAAGTTCTTCCGTCCCGGTACCCCATCCACACCACAGATTACCCTCAACATCGCAGGCAATACCGTCTGCAGTACCGTTGCCGCAATCGATATGTACTCGCTTATTTTGTAGCGCGTTATTCACCACGTCATAGGCCAGAATGAGCCGATTCGGCGCAGCACGACTTTCCACGAGATAGAGGATTTTTTCGTCAGGTGAAAAACAGAGTCCGTTAGGCCCTTTAACATCGCCAAGGACGACCTCCAGTTTACGGCTCTCAGCATCCAGGCGATAAACGTTTTGCGGGAGTTGGGGTTCAGCTTTATGCCCTTCATAAAAACCGGTAATGCCAAAGGGGGGATCGGTAAACCAGATGGAGCCATCTGATTTGACGACAATATCATTAGGCGAATTAAGCGGTTTACCGTCAAAGCTATCAGCCAGCACGGTTATTGTGCCGTCGTATTCGGTGCGGGTAATACGACGGGTGTCATGTTCACAGCTGATCAGGCGTCCTTGCCTGTCGCGGGCATGGCCGTTTGCATTATTGGCGGGACGGCGGAATACGCTGGTTTCACCGCTGGCTTCGTCCCAGCGCATGATGGCGTTATTCGGAATATCGCTCCACAGCAGCATGTGCATGTCACCAAACCAGACCGGGCCTTCCGCCCAGCGAAAGCCGGTGGCAATTTGCTCTACTTTGGCGCTGGCGACCATATAACGACGAAAACTGTCATCAAGCGCAATGACGCGCGGATCGGGATAACGCCCTGAAGGGGTCCAGCTTGCAAAACTTTTTTGACTTATGACTAGCGCGGCTGCCATGCCGCTCAGTTTTAACAGGTCCCGCCGTGATGTTGCCATTGAACATTTCCTTATTCCATTGAAAAAAGGCTGCTCAGGGGATAGTAGGAGAGGGAAAGGATATAAAGCATCTGGCAATCTGACGAATAAGCCTGGTCTTTTTAACAGATCGCCGCGCTGGAAATGCAGCCGGCCACGGGCAGGCTGCATAAGAAGGGTTACTGAAGCTGTGCGGCAATAAGTAGCCAGCGGGCGTCAAAATCATCGGTTGGACGATATTTAAATTCACTGCGGACGAAACGTGACAACATGCCTTCGCAAAAAGCCAGTATCTGACTCGCCAGCACATTTTCATCCGTCACGTAGCCCTCTCCTTCACGCATGCGTTTTTCACGCAGCACCTGACGCAGTTGCGCTTCAATGCGCTCGAACAGCTGGCTGATCCGGCCTTGCAATCTGTCTTGTTCAAACATAAGCGCGTGGCCCGTCAGGATGCGCGTCAGCCCCGGATTACGCTCACCAAATCCCAGAATCAACTGCACGATAAGACGCAGGCGAGCAGTCGTATCTTTTTCATCTTTCAGGATCAGATTGATGCGGGTAATCAGGCTATCTTCGATAAATTCAATCAGGCTATCGAACATGCGCGTCTTGCTGGGAAAATGGCGATACAGCGCTGCTTCTGATACGCCTACCGAGGCGGCCAACTTAGCCGTAGTAATGCGTTGGCTTCCATCGCTGGATTCAAGCATCAGTGCCAGAGATTGAAGTATTTCTTCGCGACGGTTCCTTTTCGCAGTTTGTTTTTCTGCCATGTTGCAAAATACCCCTGAGAATAAGCAATAGTCAGGCGAGCACCCACACAGCGACCGCAAACAGGATGTTTGCGGTAATGTTATAGCCTTTGTGCGCGGTAGGGTGCGTTATGTTTTATTTACGCCCGGAATGGCCGAAGCCGCCTTCGCCACGATCGGTAGCGTCAAATGATTCCACCAGATTAAATTCTGCCTGGACGACGGGAACGAAAACCATCTGGGCGATGCGCTCACCGGGTTCGATGGTGAAGGGCTCCTGGCTGCGGTTCCACATGGAAACCATCAGCTGTCCCTGATAGTCGGAATCAATCAGACCGACCAGATTGCCCAGCACGATACCATGTTTGTGCCCGAGGCCCGAGCGCGGCAACATTACGGCTGCCAGAGACGGATCGGCAATATGGATTGCAAGGCCAGTCGGCAATAGCGTGGTTGCGCCCGGAGCCAGTTCAAGAGCTTCATCAAGGCAGGCGCGCAGATCAAGGCCAGCCGAGCCGGAGGTTGCATAAGTGGGCAGAGGAAACTGTTCGCCAATACGCGGGTCCAGAATCTTAACGTCGATTTTTTTCATCATAGCGGGTAACGATCTCGTCGAGTAATAATTGGCCAAGAAGAGCTTTTTGCTCAAGCGGCAACACTTTATCGCCTTCCTGCCAGAAAAGATGTAATGCATTGCTGTCGCTATTAAAGCCTTGATCGGAAAGCGAAACATCGTTTGCGCAGATCAGATCAAGATTTTTGCGGGTGCGTTTTTGCCGGGCGTATTCTTCCACATTATTTGTTTCCGCAGCAAACCCAACAACGTAAGGTCGACCATCGGTGAGTGCGGCAACGCCTGCAACAATATCCGGATTCTTGACCATTTTTATTGTTAATTCATCACCTTGCTTCTTGATTTTTTCATCTGCAATAGCGGCGGCACGGTAATCCGCGACCGCAGCACAGCCGATAAAAATATGCTGCTGCTGGACATTTGCCTGTACTGCGGCTTCCATTTCAAGAGCGGTTGTCACATCAACGCGCCGTACAAACGGCGGCGTCGATAACGTTACCGGCCCGCTGACCAGCGTTACTTTCGCACCGCGTTTTGCGGCGGCGGCGGCAATAGCAAACCCCATCTTGCCGGAGCTGTGATTAGAGATATAGCGCACCGGGTCCAGCGGCTCGCGCGTCGGACCTGCGGTAATCATAATATTCAGATGTTGCAAATCGTTGACCGCAGAAAAATGCGCAGCGGCTAAATCGACGATAGCCAGGGGATCGAGCATCCTTCCTGGACCGATATCACCGCATGCCTGGCTGCCGCTATCCGGTCCCCAGATGCGTAGTCCACGGCCTGCAAGCACCTCAAGATTATGCTGGGTTGCGGCGGCCCGATACATCTGCTGATTCATGGCGGGTACTACCGCAACGGGTGACGGCGTTGCCAGGCAAATCGTCGAGACTAAATCGTTGGCCATGCCTGCGGCGACGCGTGCCAGCAGGTCGGCGGTGGCAGGGGCAAGAATAACCAGATCGGCCCATTTGCCCAGTTCAATGTGGCCCATCGCTGCTTCGGCTGCCGGATCGAGCAGGCTATCGGAAACGGGATAACCGGAGACCGCCTGCAGGCTCAACGGGGTAATAAATGCTTTAGCGGCGTCGGTCATTGCCACGCGCACATCCGCCCCGCGATCGCGCAGGCGACGTACCAGCTCAGGCGTTTTATAGGCAGCGATGCCGCCACTCACGCCAAGAACAATTTTTTTACCGGCCAGGCTCATCATGATTCTTTCCTGTTGGAGTGCACCAGAAGCTGGGCATTTTATCACAAACCTGCTGGCATCGTGTGGTCCGGGCGCGTTCACTTTGCGAGGCGCTACGCAAGAGCTGAAAAGGCAGGTCGAAGGCAGAATAAGGCTATGGCAGCATAGCGAAATATGCCCAGGGAGAAGCCATATTAAGATGTCTAAGGAGTGCAGGGAAAAGTTACCGCGTGAAAAAATGCGCCGTTTGGGTATCGAAGCGCTGAGCGAAGTCGAACTGCTGGCGCTGTTTTTGCGCACTGGCGCACGCGGTAAAAATGTGATGACTCTGGCCGCTGAATTATTACAGCACTTTGACACACTTTCGCAGCTGATGTCGGCAGACTGGGATAAATTCGACAAAATAGACGGAATTGGACTTGCTAAGTATGCCCAGCTCAGGGCGATCGCTGAGCTGGCGCGACGTTGCTATAACGAGCGTCTGCGTGAAAAGCAGGGGCTGTATAGTCCTGAACTGACGCGAGAATTTTTGCAGAGCCAACTTAGCGGTGAAGGCCGGGAAGTCTTCATGGCGATTTATCTCGATAGCCAGAATCGAATTCTCAAACATTGTCGGCTTTTTTCCGGTACCCTGAGCCATGTGGAAGTGCATCCGCGCGAAATTGTACGAGAAGCCATCAACGTTAATGCCGCTGCCGTGATCCTTGCACATAATCATCCTTCGGGTAATGCTGAGCCGAGTAAAGCTGATAAAATAATCACCGAACGTGTGGTAAGCTGCTGCCAGCTAATGGATATTCGCGTACTTGATCACCTGGTGATTGGACGTGGCGAGTACGTTTCTTTTGCGGAAAGAGGCTTAATTTAGCCCGGATCGCGCGATCCATCGGGATCTTTGTCTGTTCGGGACTTGAGCACACCGTCGAGTCAGCGTATACTACGCCACCTTTGAGAATCTCGGGTTTGGCATTTGGGCCTGGTAATCGCGAGTTCACTTAGAACCGCCGTGACCAGGCTTTACAGCCTGACGAGGCGTCAATACCCCATACGAAGCTCGAGCTAATTTGATTTTTGGAGAATAGACATGTCCCGAGTCTGCCAAGTTACTGGCAAGCGTCCGGTGACCGGTAACAACCGTTCCCACGCACTGAACGCGACTAAACGCCGTTTCCTGCCGAACCTGCACTCTCACCGTTTTTGGGTTGAGAGCGAGAAGCGTTTTGTCACCCTGCGTGTATCTGCTAAAGGTATGCGTGTAATCGATAAAAAAGGCATTGATACAGTTCTTTCTGAACTGCGTGCCCGTGGCGAAAAGTACTAAGTACTTAGAGGAAATAAATCATGGCTAAAGGTATTCGTGAGAAAATCAAGCTGGTTTCTTCTGCTGGTACTGGTCACTTCTATACCACTACGAAGAACAAGCGTACTAAACCGGAAAAACTGGAACTGAAAAAATTCGATCCAGTTGTCCGTCAGCACGTTTTATACAAAGAAGCTAAAATCAAATAATTTTAGTGAATTGTATGAAAACCCCGCTTCGGCGGGGTTTTCTGTTTTCTGGCCCTGGAGAACAAGACAATGCCTGAATTACCTGAAGTTGAAACCAGCCGCCGCGGTATTGAGCCGCATCTGGTCGGTGAAACTATCCTTCACGTTATTGTACGTAACGGACGCCTGCGCTGGCCGGTCTCAGAGGAAATCCATACCCTGAGCGATAAACCGGTACTCAGCGTACAGCGACGCGCTAAATATCTGCTTGTAGAGCTACCGGACGGCTGGATCATTATTCATCTGGGCATGTCCGGCAGCCTGCGTATCCTGACAGAGGAGCGTGCGGCAGAAAAGCATGACCATGTTGATATGGTGATGAGCAACGGTAAAGTGCTGCGCTACACCGATCCCCGTCGTTTCGGCGCGTGGTTGTGGACCAAAGAGCTGGAGGGGCATAACGTTCTGGCACATCTGGGGCCTGAGCCGCTCAGCGACGCGTTTAATGCAGATTATTTGCAGCAGAGGTGTGCGAAAAAGAAAACGGCCATTAAACCCTGGCTGATGGACAATAAACTGGTGGTGGGCGTGGGCAATATTTACGCCAGCGAATCGCTGTTTGCCGCCGGGCTTCATCCCGATAGACTGGCTTCTTCACTCTCGCATGACGAATGTGAATTGCTGGTGCGGGTTATCAAAGCGGTATTGCTACGCTCAATAGAGCAGGGTGGAACCACGCTGAAAGATTTTTTACAGAGCGATGGCAAGCCGGGTTATTTTGCCCAACAGCTACAGGTTTATGGGCGTAAGGGCGAGCCGTGCCATGTGTGTGGCGCACCGATTGTGGCAGCAAAACATGCTCAGCGGGCAACATTTTACTGCCGACAGTGCCAGAAGTAGAAAACTAGCGGAGCTTATCCATGAGCGCCTGGTGAACGTTAGCCGGGAGAAAATGCGTCACGTCGCCCGCGTGGCGCGCGACCTCTTTTACCAGCGATGATGAGATAAATGACCACTCTTTTGACGGCATCAGGAAAACACTTTCCAGATCTGGCATCAGATGGCGATTCATATTCGCCAGCTGCATCTCATATTCGAAATCCGCTATCGCCCGCAGACCGCGGATCAGGATGGTTGCCTGCTGAGCGTGGGCAAAGTTTGCCATTAAATCGCTGAATCCAACGACTTCAACGCCGGACAGGTGAGATGTTGCCTCTTGCGCCAGCGCCACGCGTTCTTCCAGCGTAAACATCGGTTTCTTACCCGGACTGGCGGCAATCGCTAATATTACCTGATCAAACATGTTGGTCGCGCGCGTGACGATATCAATATGGCCATTAGTAATGGGATCGAATGTTCCTGGATAAATCGCCCGTCGTTGCATAACAGCCCTCAATGCGTTTTGGGTGGCAGATACGGTTGTAGCAGGTGTAAGAGCCGCTGTAACGCCCCCTGGTTTTGATGAAGAACTTCTACGGCATGATGTCCATAGTAATGACGATAGTCTTCATCGGTCAGCAGCGAAGCGACTTCTTTGGTCAGGGACGCGGCGTCATGAACGGTGATCAGGCCATCAGCCTGCTCCAGACGTGCGCAGATATCTTTGAAATTAAACGTATGCGGGCCCATCAGAACCGGAATCGCGTGGGCGGCCGGCTCCAGAGGATTATGACCGCCGCGCTCGACCAGCGAGCCACCGACAAATGCCAGATCGGCAATCCCGTAAAGCAGCATCAGCTCGCCCATCGTATCGCCGACCACGACTTGCGTAGACGTAGAGGGAACTTCGCCCGATGAACGCGTGGTATAGCTCAGACCCGCCTGGCGTACAAGGTTTACCGCGTCCGGAAAGCGTTCAGGGTGGCGAGGAACCAGAATCAGTAACAGGTCAGGAAATTGCCTGAGGAGCGCCTGGTGCGCGTCAAGTACCGCACTTTCTTCGCCATCATGAGTACTGGTAGCAATCCATACCGGGCGATGTGGAGCCCATTGACGGCGCAGCGTAATGGCTTTCGCCGCCAGTTGAGGCGTGACCGAGATATCAAACTTCAGGCTACCGGTAACTGTCAGCTGATTACGTTTCGCGCCCAGCTGAATAAAACGTTCACCGTCTTCTTCGTTCTGCGCGGCAATCAGGGTAATGCGACGTAGCAGCGTTTTAATAAACTTCCCCAGTTTGCCATAACCGGCTGCCGATCGTGCAGAAAGGCGAGCGTTAGCGATAACCAGCGGGGTTTTACGTTTATACAGCGCATTAATCAGATTGGGCCACAGCTCCGTTTCCATGATCAATACCAGCTTCGGGTCAACCTTGTTAAGAAAACGGTTAATGGCATCGGGTAAATCATAAGGCAGATAGACATGCTGAACGTCTTTACCAAATGCAGACTGCGCGCGTTCAGAGCCTGTTGGCGTCATGGTGGTGACAGTAATAGGCAGCTCCGGATAGCGATGACGCAGCGCCCGTACCAGCGGGACTGCCGCCAGCGTTTCACCGACAGAAACCGAGTGCAGCATGATGCCGCCAGGCTTTAACGGCGTACGGTAAAAACCGTAGCGCTCGCCCCAACGTTTACGATATGCCGGAGCCTTACGACCACGCACCCAAAGCCGGACCCAAATGAGCGGCTGAATAAGGTAAAACAATGTGGTGTAAAGCAATTGCAGCATAGGATGTAATTGACAAATGAATGTGCTGGGGATTCTAAGTTTTTAACGGAGCCTTTGCCATTACTTTTGCGGAATTTGGCTTAAGAGGGAGCAAACAGCGCTGAAAAGGTGCTCTAAACGCAGTATTTTTTAAAATTTATCATCATATTTTAAGAGTAGAAGCGAACTTTCGATCCTCTACAGAGGCGGATTATCTCAGCTTTTTATTTATTTATATGATTGTTTTGTAATGTCTTATTGACTTTTTAGCTCGAAAAACATTCATATCGGCTTGCCGGGCAAGAAATGATACACTGTAGCGCTAATTGTTCCGGGAAGGACCTCAATATGATCGTCGCATTTTGCTTGTATAACTATTTTCCTTTTGGTGGTTTGCAGCGTGATTTTCTGCGCATCGCAACAACCGTTGCACAACGCGGTGTGAAAGTGCGGGTCTATGTTATCTCCTGGCAGGGCGATCGTCCCGACAATCTTGATATCGTGATGGTTCCGGCAACGTCATCAACAAATCATGGTAAGAATAAAGACTATTATCAGTGGGTACATAACCATCTTCAGCAAAACCCGGTTGATAAAGTTGTGGGATTCAACAAGATGCCGGGGCTGGATATCTACTATGCGGCTGACGTCTGCTACGCAGAAAAAGTGGCTAAAGAAAAAGGCTTCTTTTACAAGTTAACGCCTCGCTATCGCCATTTTGCTGCTTTTGAAGAAGCGGTTTTTCGCAAAGGTGCCAAAACCGAGCTACTCATGCTGACCGACCGGCAGATTAATGATTTTAAAAAGCATTACGCTACCGAAGATGCACGGTTCCACATCATGCCGCCGGGAATTTATCCTGACCGTAAATACAGCGCCCACGCCGCTGATTGCCGCGACGTGTTTCGCCGGGAAAATAATATTGATCCCAGCGAATTGCTGGTCCTGCAGGTTGGATCTGACTTTTCCCGTAAAGGGGTCGATCGCAGCATCAGGGCGTTTGCATCGCTACCGGAAAATAGCAGAAAAAATGCAAGGCTGATGGTGGTGGGTCAGGATAAACCGGGCAAATATGAAGCACTGGCCAGCCAGCTAAATGTAAAAGATCGGGTCTGGTTCTATGCGGGCAGAAATGACGTATCTAATCTGATGATGGCGGCAGACATGCTTATTCATCCGGCATATCAGGAAGCCGCAGGTATTGTTCTGCTGGAAGCCATTGCCGCAGGCCTGCCGATCCTCACAACGGAAGTCTGTGGCTATGCGCACTACATTGATAAAGCCCAATGCGGCGAGATCATAACTGAACCTTTCCGCCAGGATCGTCTGAACGCGGCCTTAACTGGCGCAGCGTTAAATCCGGCGTTGCGCCAGCAGTGGGCAAAAAATGCCCGGAATTATGCCGATACTCAGGACATTTATAGCTTACCTGAGAAAGTTGCCGATATGATTATGGCATAGCCATTTGCAGCCTGAGTGCACTGCCGATAGCAATGTAATAAGATCCACGAATCTGCGTAACTATCTGGAAAATAATGAGTAAATTTAAAAAAATTCTGATTATCAAATTAAAGTTTCAGGGAGATGTACTGCTTACGACGCCCGTTATCAGTACCTTGAAAGCGCAGTACCCTGACGCTCAGATTGATATGATGGTTTATAATTCTACGGTTCAGATCATTTCTGAAAATCCGCATCTGCACCAAATTTATGGTATTGCAGACAAAAAGTCCTCTGCGCTGACTAAAGTCACCAATATTTTCCATATCATCCGTGCGCTGCGGAAAAATAATTACGATCTGATTGTGAATCTCTCAAGCCAGAAGCTGCTGGGCCTGGTTATTCGCTGTATTCCTGCCCGCCTGAAAATTGGTTTTACGTTCGGCCGAAGAAAATCGTCTTACTGGATGAACGCGTTCGATAAAACGCTGGACGATGCGGGTGAGCACATTGTGCCGCAAAATTTATCTATTTTGACGCTGCTTGATATTGCGCCTGAAGAGACCAAAACCGCTATGCGGTATAGCATCCAGCACTGGGATCGCCTGAAAGCCAGAATGAATGAACTGGGCATCACAAAAGAGTACATTGCTATTCAGCCCACCGCCCGGCAGATATTCAAATGCTGGGATAACGACAAGTTTGCCGCCGTCATTAATCATCTTATGGACAAAGGCTATGACGTGATTCTGACGGCAGGTCCGGGCAAAGAAGATGCCGATATCATTGATGATATCGTGCGGCAATGTACCCGCAAACCGGTGACGCAGTTCGCCGGTAAGACCTCTTTTCCACAGCTGGCCGCCCTGATCGACCATGCGGCATTGTTTATCGGTGTTGACTCTGCTCCCGGACATATTGCGGCAGCGGTTGATACCCCGGTTGTGTGTCTCTTCGGCGCCACTAAACATCGCTTCTGGCACCCGTGGACGGAGAAACTGGAGCTACTTTGGGCTGGTGATTATCAACCCATGCCGCAGCGTAAAGATCTCGATCGCAGTTATCGCTATATGACCTGTATTCCGGCTGAAGATGTTATTGCAGCAGCAGACCGGATGTTAGCGCAGTATCCTGCGGCAAAGACCGTTTTCAACAACAATGCAGAATAATAATGGTGGGGAAAAATGGTTGAATTAAAAGAACCATTCAAAACGCTGTGGCAGGGTAAAGATCCTTTTCACGAAATAGAGCAGCTCACGGGCCACGTTTATCGGGCGCTTGAAACGCGTAAAACGCTGCGCTTTGAAATTGATAACAGCGGCTATTTTATAAAGATCCATTACGGTACGACGACGAAAGAAGTTGTCAAAAATCTGCTGTCGTTTCGCCTGCCCGTACTGGGCGCAGACCGCGAGTGGAAGGCGATTCATCGCCTGTCCGAGGTCGGAGTAGATACCATGCACGGCGTGGCTTTTGGCATGAAAGGGACCAACCCGGTCACGATCACCTCATTTATTATTACCGAAGAACTGACAGATACGATTAGCCTGGAAGATTATTGCGCACAATGGAAAAGCCAGCCGCCTGGTCATAAGGCCAAACGCAAACTTATCTCACATCTGGCCACGATGGTGAAGAAGATGCATGCCGCAGGCGTCAATCATCGCGACTGTTATCTCTGCCATTTCTTATTGCATCTCCCTTACGATCCGTCCAGCGATGCACCCAAATTATCCGTTATTGATCTCCATCGTGCTCAAATTCGCCCGGCCGTTCCCCTGCGCTGGAGAAACAAAGATCTGATTGGACTCTATTTCTCGTCGCTGGATATTGGGCTGACCACGGCTGACGTTTTCTATTTTATGAAAGTATATTTTGGCCGTCCGCTGCGTGACATTCTGCGTGATGAGCATAGTCTGATCGCCAGCGCACAGGTCAGGGCGCAAAAGATCAAAGAAAGAACGCTGCGTAAGGGTCTGTAATGCATATGGAATCCACAATCCACGTCGTTTTTTGCTCTGACGGTAATTATATCGAATATCTCGCAACGTCTCTGGCGTCGGTTTATCATAATAACTTAGATAACGACGTCCATTTTCACGTTTTTTCTTATGACGTAAGCGACGTGCAGCTTAATAAAGTGAGAGCGCAGGCAGGCAATATTTCAGTCTACAAAATTGATGATGCCGATCTTGAAAAATATGATGGTCAATCATCGTTAGCGCACATCAACAAATCAACCTATATACGGCTTCTGGTTCCGCGTCTGCTTCCCGAAGAGGTCAGGCGATTTGTTTACCTGGACGTCGATACGCTCTGTTTTTCTTCATTAGCTGAATTACTGACAATCAATATTGATGATGTCGTTTGCGCGGTCGTTACGGATAACTCGCAAGAGATTAACCGTAAAAATAGCCAGCGCATCGGTATGACCGACAAGCGCTATTTTAATGCCGGGTTCATGTATATTAATCGCCCGGCCTGGCTGGCCCATGACGTTGAGCGTAAGACGCAGGATATATTGCGGGAGCGAAAAGGGCAGTTAAAGTATCTCGATCAGGATGCATTAAATCTTGTTCTGCAAGACAATGTCATTTTCATCGATAAGAAATGGAATCTGCTCTATACGCTGTTAAACGAAGAACAGCAGCAGAACTTTATTTATCACCCTGAACGAGTGCCAACTATTATGCACTTTACTGGCGGACGTAAACCGTGGTATCAGGAGCATCGGGGCACCGGGCAGCATCTTTATCTTTTCTATCGCAACTTTACCGCCTGGCGTGAGTCTCCGCTACGCAGCTACAGCACTCGTATGCGCGCAACAGATTATCGGGTTTACGCCAGTAACGCCTTTAAGAAAGGGCAGTTGCTGGATGGATTACGTTATTATACCGGCTATATCAGAAAGAAATTAGCAAAATAAAAAAAGCACTGGTATTAATACCAGTGCCTCTTTTCATGGCTTACTTTTTCATTTTCAGCCAGGTATAAGTTAGCCAGGTTTTAAAACCTTCAACGCGGTGACCCAGATACTTTTGATGGACAGATTTTTTTTTGAACTGCTTAAGTGTTCTGGCCTCAAAAAGCGGCTGATTGCGCCATGGAGAAAGGTTATAAATATCAGTAAAGTACTTCACTGCCGGATACTCTTTTGCCCAGCTAAACCACGGTTTAGTGACCCCCACATAGTGGATGAACACGGTACTGTCCTGGATAATTTCTTTATAGCGACCGGCTCTTTTTACTTTCGGCTCATCATCAAAATTGTAAAAAGTGTTATATCCACGCTCAATAAACTTTACCTGACCTTTGAGCAAAAGATTTAGCGCATCCTGATCGGGAAACGTTAGTTTGTCAGCGAGCGTTTCATCTGAAAATATCGTAATGATTTTTTCCAGAATATTATTTCGCTGCCATGCTTTTAAATCGATATACATCATACCGCTATTGAAATAGCTATTTGGCTCAAAGCCAAAAACCTGTACGGCTCTATTTTGCATCATCTCTACGTCAATGACCGCCGCAACAATATTACCTTCCATGTCCAGATTTAACAGAGGCTCTACGCTACCTTTGCAGATAATATCGGCATCCAGATAGATGAGGCTATCAGTTACGGTTTGCAAATATTCGCAGGTGAGAAAGCGATAATAGGCGGCATAAGCATAACGAACGGTATAAGGGAAGGTAGCAAAGCAATCGTTATTAATAATATAGAGTGATATAGTGCTTTGATAATGGGCCGCAAGCGCAGTAAGCTTGTTACAAAGGTCTTCGTCAGAATAGTCGGAGAAAATATGAAAAGCTAAAGGAACGTTTTTATTATTTTCGAGGATTGACGTTATCGAAATACAGGCACCAAACAGGAAATTTTTGTCGACTCCATAAGCGATATTAAGCTGCTTTGTGGATGACGGTTCGCAGACGGTACCGGAAAAAGTTTGTTGGCTGATTATAGGCTGCTGACCAAACATAACTACACCTGCAACGAAATATTATAGCCAATGATAACATGTTCCTGATGGGTTGACTATACATGTTAAGTCGTGGTGTAAAGCGTTCCTTCCATGGAATCTTCAGTTAAGCAGAAAAATATTAATTTAACTATTAGCTGGATTTATTGCTTTCTCATCCAGCGGGGCAGTAGTCTGTATTTTAAACGTGAAAAGATAAGATCAAACTGATAAAGTTTGACTCGCAAATAGAATTTTTTATGTTTTCTATCTATGTTCTTATACAGACAAGCGTCTCTCAAATTACCGATTAACTGCATTTCTTTTTCATTGTAACTATAGTAGCCACGCATCTTCCTGGTTTTCTTTCTTAATTCAATATAGCAATTCATCATTGCCATAGTGGTTAGAGATGCCGTTTCAGGATGATTTTTTACATTTTCGATGAATTTATTCAGGGCATATGACATATCGATAATGTCGTTTTCCTGATGGGTTTCGGTGACACTTAATCTGTTCTTGCGATAATAGTAGAGTATGCTGTTTATTTTACAAAGCTGTTTACTTTTCAAATATTGAAAAGGCGTAAAAGAAACATCTTCATAATAAGAAAGCGCTTCCGGAAAGCGGTCAGCGCCAATAATATCTCTTTTAAATACGCGGCTCCATACCTGCCAGTGCGACACTTTAAAGGTTTTTCGAATAATTTCTGCGTAGCGAGCATCTATTTTGTCGTGTGAACGATCTTTTTGCGCCGCAGCAAAAACATCGTAATCACGAGTGTTGTCATAGGCAATAATGTCATATTGCTGCTTATGCAGAAGAGGCATAATGACGTCAAAGAAATTTTCACTGTACAGATCGTCGCCATCAATAAAGGCAAGATAATCACCGCGGCTGAGTTCAATACCCCGATTACGGGCGATAGAGACGCCGCTTTTAGGTTGATAGTAATAACGTATGTGATGATATTTCTGTGTTAGTTCACGGATAATCTGGTCAGATTTATCCGTAGAACCGTCATTGATGACAAGTAACTCACAATTATCTGGCATCTTACTTATAACGGACATGATGGCATCTGACGCCAGGTCGCCATTATTATGTGTCGCCATGATTATGCTAAGAACAGGCTTTTCGTTCATCATTAACTTTATTATGTTGTAATAATATGCAAAGTGCGATACACGATGCTGCAACCATCGGCGTTTCTCGTGAGTAGAATAAAACATCAGAAAGGCCGAACAACATCATTGCAAGTGTTACGCTAAAAAGCGATATGTTTTTATGCCTGATTGAATAATAAATAAGTGTAATATAGAGCGTAATCAGCAGTAACGTGCCTGTTACGCCTTTTAATGACAGCGTTTCGATGACTTCATTATGCAAATGGATGTTTGTGTAGGGTGCCGCGCCTGAAAACTCCGGGTGCGCTTTTATCATTGCAGAAATAGCATCCTGACGCGCTTCCATTGATTGCCCAAAGAGATTAACTTTCATCGTTTGCAAGCCCACCTGGTACATTGCAAGGCGCGCACCCACTGAGGTATTACTGTTTTTATTTTGATAGTTAGTAATGTCACTCATTAAATTTTGCGTGCGCTGATGAATAATATCTTTCATGGCTACGCTACAAACGATCAGCAAAACAAAAAACACAGCGGCGCGCTTAAGCAGTGCTTTTCTCGAATGTGAGTAATTTGCCAGCAGCAGCATCAGAATGATGAGCGGATACGTTAGCATCGCGGCCCGGGTTTCGTTCAGCGCCAGGGTGACTAACACGCATACTGAGATTAATGCCAATAAGAAGGGATAAAATTTGGGTTTAAGCTGGATAAGCCAGGCGCTGCAAACGATGCCGATCAGAGACACGCAATAGGCTGCGGTCGTTGCCACTTTAAAGGCCAGAACAATACGCGGTACTTCGAGGTGTGACTGTTCCACGCCTGCGTAAATGGCCGTTGCGACCAGCAGCACTGATAATCCAGCGACGATAAACTGCCGTACATTTTGCGTGATGACGCTAAAGGCCAGGATAATAAAGGTGCCAGCAATCAACATCCGTGCGGTATACAGGTAAGCGCGATAGGCACCTGAGAAAACCGTTTTTTCTGGTTTAAAAATTTCCAGCCATAGCAGGTTGTAAATTCCCATTAACAAGATGATGCCGGCGAGCGTCAGCAGCGTTTTTTTCGAAGAAAGTTGTTTGCGCTCGGCGATAACATACACCAGAGAAACCAACGCGGTTATGCTGAACAATTTTGCGGCGAGATCGACATTGACCAACAGGAGTGAGAACAGTGTTGCCAGTAAACCCGTACACAGTGTCCATTCGCACGCTTTTTTAGCGGCCGGAGAGAAGGTCTTTCCCTGTAATATCATCTTATTCACTCAGGTTAGTTAAATGCTCAAAAACCATATCAGGTGATATCTCGCGAGTTGTAACGCCTGGAGACGTGAGTGCCAGCTGATTTTTACCGTAGCCGCCAATCAATCCCGGGTCGGTTGGACCATAAAGCGTAATATTAGGACGATCCAGCGCTGCCGTCAGATGACTTAGCCCCGTATCGACAGAAACCACAAATTCTGCCCCTGCAAGTACCATGGCGATGGCTTCCAGACTCATACGCGGTAGCACGTCTACGTAATCAAATCCTTCTGCCAGTCTTTTCGCCCGAGCCTCTTCATGAGGCGCACCCCACGGTAGTTTGATACGTATGCCGGCATCGCGCAATAAGCCTGTTAGCTGACGCCAGTGTTCTTCCGGCCAGTGCTTATCGTCGCGCGTGGTGGCATGCAAAAATACCGCATAACGCTCGCCCCGGGCTTTCAGATTAGTCGAAAAGTGCTGCGCAATAGCGTAATCACCCTGAGTTTCAGGTTGACCATAGCCCAGACTTTTGGCAAACAATTCGCGCGTGCGTTCGACGGCATGTTGCTGTTTTGCGATGTTATGCCGACGCTGATAAAACAGGCTTGCCAGCGGCTCGCGAGCGCTTTTCCAGTTCATGCCATGCTTTATGCCGCGTGCCAGTCGCGTTACCAGCGCTGCACTTTTCACCAGCCCCTGAGCGTCAATGATGGCATCATACTCTACTTCACGTAAACGGTTATAAAACGCGTTGCGTTCAGCTTTTACCTCGGCGGAAAACCATGCTTTGCGCCAGCGACGGATTGCCACGGGCAGCACACGCTCGACGGTTTCATGCCAGGAGGGAATTTGTGCAAAACCTTCTTCAACTACCCAGTCAAATTGAATGCCTGGCAAAGCACGCTGAGCATCGGTCAGCGCAGGAAGTGTATGCAGCACATCGCCCATTGATGATGTCTTAACAATTAATACCCGCATCCGTCAGGCTTCCTCATCCAGCAAAAGGGCATTGAGTTCTTCCAGTACGCGTTGTGGCGTAATATCGATCAGACTTTGATGATAGCCCTCGGCAGCATCGCCTTTGCGGACTTTGTGGTAGCCTTCAATAAGCCGAATAACGCGTGCTTTATGTGATAGCGGAGGAGTGAAATCAGGGCTGCTGGGACCATAAAGTGCGACCAAAGGACGCCCCAGCGCGGCGGCTACGTGCATTAACCCGGAGTCGTTGCTAACAACAGCGCTGCACGCCGCAATCAGGATCACGGCTTGCTCAAGCTGGGTTTCTCCCGCCAGGTTACGACACCACGCCTGTTGCTCAATACTCAGCGCAGCAAGAATTTCATTGCCCGCGTCATGATCTTTTGCTGAACCAAATAATACGACCTGGTATCCTTCATCGATAAGCTGTTTCGCCAGCTCTGCATAATGATAGTGCGGCCAGCGTTTGGCCGGGCCAAATTCTGCGCCGGGGCAAAAGCCGATGAGTGGGCGTTCTGTCGAGAGACTAAATGTTTCGCAGGTGGTTACTTTCTCTTCATCGCTTACTGCCAGCGCAGGCCACAGCAGCGGCTGTGGAAGGTCTTGTGCGCAGGTCATCGTGCCTTTATCGTAAGCCAGCGCGACGTAACGCTCGACCATCAGCGGCCAGGCGTTTTTATCCAGTACTCGCGCATCGTTAAGCAGGCCGTAACGCATTTCACCGCGCCAGCCCGTGCGCGACGGAATACCGGCAAAGAACGGGATCAGCGCAGATTTAAACGAGTTCGGCAGCACCACGGCGCGATCGTAATGGCGCCCGCGTAAACTGCGGCCCAGCTTGCGCCGCGCGCCAATCTCCAGCGCACCATGACCGAGCGGCATCGGGATTGCCTCGCTGACTTCCGGCATACGCGATAACAGCGGACGGCACCACGCCGGTGCCATCACGTCAATCGTCGCCTGGGGATAGCGTGCCTTGAGCGTGCGATAGAGACTTTGCGACATCATCATGTCGCCCACCCATGACGGGCCGATCACCAGAATTTTCATTCCCTTCATCCTTCAAGCTGTCTTTGCGTTGGCTGCCTGCGCCAGCTCCGGTTACGTATTTCTGCCAGATCCCGGCGTTTGACTTAGCTGTCGCTGCGGTTCAGCCAGGCCATGTATTCTGTTACGCCTTCGGCCACGGTTTTGAACGGTTTATCGTAACCTGCCGCGCGCAGGTTGGTGAGGTCTGCCTGGGTAAACGCCTGATAGCGACCTTTCAGTTTTTCCGGGAACGGAATGTACTCAAGGCTGCCTTCTTTATGGAAGGCCAGCGTCGCATCTGCCACCGCCTGGAAAGATTCTGCCCGTCCGGTGCCGAGGTTAAAAATGCCGGATACGCCATTTTCCAGGAACCACAGGTTGACGGCAGCAACGTCGCCAACGTAGACGAAGTCGCGCTTAAAGCCATCGCTACCTTCGAACAGTTTCGGGCTTTCGCCGTTGTTCAGCTGGGTATTCAGATGGAAAGCAACGCTCGCCATGCTGCCTTTATGTCCTTCACGCGGCCCGTAAACGTTGAAATAGCGGAAGCCAACGATTTGTGAGTTCGCTTCCGGCAGGATCTGACGTACGTATTCGTCGAACAGGAATTTAGAGTAGCCATACACGTTGAGCGGCTTTTCATATTCACGAGATTCAATAAAGTCAGTGGTACGTCCGCCATAGGTTGCTGCTGAAGAGGCGTACAGGAAAGGGATTTCATGTTCCAGGCAGTAATGCAGAACTTCTTTGGAGTATTGATAGTTGTTATCCATCATATACTTGCCATCCCACTCCGTGGTGGATGAACATGCGCCTTCGTGAAAAATAGCGTCGATATCGCCGAACTCTTCCCCCGCCATGATCTGGATAAGGAAATCTTCTTTATCCATATAATCCGCAATGTTGAGGTCGACCAGGTTGGCAAATTTGGTGCCATCTTTCAGGTTGTCAACCACCAGGATGTCGGTAATACCTTTATCATTCAGGGTCTTAACGATGTTACTTCCGATAAAACCCGCGCCGCCAGTCACAATGATCATACGTTACCCTTTGAAATAGGAGGTACTGAGACCGTCTCAGATACGAATGCTTTTATCATACCATCACAACGTCCCGGGTTCAGCTTTCACCGATGGTCGTCTGGCCGGACGTGATTTATGCTGCAAAAATGGTATCTGATGATGTGTCATCTCGTATCAACGTATAGCTTTGAGTAATATGTACTGAACTTTATCAAATCTGGAGAGTGGTTATGCGTGGGGATTTCTATAAGCAGTTAAGTGGCGATCTGGAAACGGCGCGGGCGGAAGGGTTATTTAAAGAAGAAAGGATCATCACCTCCGCACAGCAGGCAGATATCACCGTCGATGACGGTAGCCACGTTATTAACTTCTGCGCCAATAACTACCTTGGCCTGGCGAATCATCCTGAACTGATCGCGGCCGCTAAAGCGGGAATGGATACACATGGTTTCGGCATGGCCTCCGTACGCTTTATTTGCGGCACGCAGGATAGCCATAAAACGCTGGAGAAGAAACTGGCTGAGTTCCTCGGCATGGAAGATTCCATTCTTTACTCCTCTTGCTATGACGCAAACGGCGGTCTGTTTGAAACGCTGCTGGGCGCCGAAGATGCCATTATTTCCGACGCATTAAACCACGCTTCTATTATTGACGGTGTGCGGTTGTGTAAAGCGAAGCGTTTCCGCTATGCCAATAACGACATGCAGGAACTGGAAGCCCGCCTGAAAGAGGCGCGTGAAGCCGGTACAAGGCATATCCTGATCGCCACCGACGGGGTGTTTTCTATGGATGGCGTAATTGCCGACCTGAAAAGCGTGTGTGATTTAGCAGACAAATACGATGCGCTGGTGATGGTCGATGATTCCCACGCGGTTGGGTTTGTCGGGGCTAACGGTCGCGGGACACATGAATATTGTGACGTGATGGGCCGGGTAGACATCATTACCGGTACCCTGGGCAAGGCGCTTGGCGGCGCATCCGGCGGCTATACCGCCGCGCGTAAAGAAGTGGTCGAGTGGCTGCGCCAGCGGTCGCGCCCTTACTTATTTTCTAACTCGCTGGCACCGGCAATCGTTTCAGCATCCATAAAAGTGCTGGAGATGCTGGCATCCGGCGCGGAACTGCGCGATCGCCTGTGGGCCAACGCTCGCCTGTTCCGGGAGCAGATGTCGGCAGCCGGATTTACGCTCGCCGGAGCCGATCACGCGATTATTCCAGTGATGTTAGGGGATGCGACGGTCGCGCAGAACTTTGCCCGCGAACTGCAAAAAGAGGGGATCTACGTGACCGGCTTCTTCTATCCGGTGGTCCCTAAAGGGCAGGCTCGTATTCGTACTCAAATGTCAGCGGCGCATACGCCGGAACAAATAGAACGTGCGGTAGCAGCCTTTACCCGCATCGGTAAACAACTGGGCGTCATTGCCTGAGGATCGAAGATGAAAGCGTTATCGAAACTGAAAGCGGAAGAAGGTATCTGGATGACCGACGTGCCGAAACCGGAGGTCGGGCATAACGATCTGTTAATTAAAATCCGCAAGACCGCAATCTGCGGTACAGATGTCCATATTTACAACTGGGATGAGTGGTCGCAAAAAACCATCCCTGTCCCGATGGTGGTGGGACATGAATATGTCGGTGAAGTAGTCGGCATTGGTCAGGAAGTGAAGGGCTTTAAGATTGGCGACCGCGTTTCCGGTGAAGGTCATATAACCTGCGGCTACTGCCGTAACTGTCGTGGCGGTCGTACACATTTATGCCGCAATACCATCGGGGTCGGCGTGAATCGTCCGGGTTGTTTCGCTGAATATCTGGTACTGCCGGCTTTCAACGCGTTCAAAATCCCCGACAATATTTCTGACGATCTGGCCGCCATCTTCGACCCGTTTGGTAACGCGGTTCATACGGCGCTGTCGTTTGATCTGGTCGGTGAAGACGTTCTGGTATCCGGCGCGGGCCCCATTGGCATTATGGCTGCTGCGGTGGCAAAGCATGTTGGTGCCCGGCATGTTGTTATAACTGATGTGAATGAATACCGTCTGGATCTGGCGCGTAAAATGGGCGTAACCCGCGCAGTGAACGTTGCGAAAGAGAACCTGACGGATGTGATGAGCGAGCTGGGCATGACCGAAGGTTTTGACGTCGGTCTGGAAATGTCCGGTGCGCCGCCCGCGTTCCGGACCATGCTTGATTGCATGAACCACGGCGGGCGTATCGCGATGCTGGGTATCCCACCGTCGGATATGTCTATCGACTGGAACAAAGTCATTTTCAAGGGCTTGTTCATTAAGGGGATTTACGGGCGTGAGATGTTTGAAACGTGGTACAAGATGGCCGCGCTAATTCAATCCGGGCTGGATCTGTCGCCTATTATTACTCACCGTTTCCCGATCGATGAATTCCAGCAGGGCTTTGATGAGATGCGCTCCGGGCGCTCCGGTAAAGTGATCCTCAGCTGGGACTAAATCACCTGTCATCCCCGGTAGCGCTGCGCTTCCGGGGCCACGCTTCAGGTATGTCAGCCGGGTCAGCGCAGGCTACCCGGCTTATTATGATATAAGGCCGCCTGTTATGCGTGGGATTGAGTCTTACCCCGTAACTTGCGTGACAGTTTACGAAAATCTTCCTTCAGCTGGATAATCCGATATACCGACCCGTGGCCTTTGACGTCAAGATGATACTTTTTGCGCAGCGTTAAAATATCGTTTGCCTGGCATACCCGCATACTGCCGCGGCAGGAGAGATCGATAATCTTTAGTTCACCTGCCGGGGTACGAATAAAATTTCCGGCATGAATGTCGTTAGACGCCAGGCCCGCCCGATGAAGCCCCAGAATACAATTCTTAATCTCTTCGCGATTCGAGTCGTCAATCACCCTCAGCGGCGTTCCGTCGATATATTCGTGAATGGTGTATACGTTTTCACATTCGCGACCCACCATTTTTTCCGCCACGTAGTAGAGGTCAGCCGTCCCGGTATACCCCCGGGAAATAGCACGATCGGTCGCATAAATAAGCGTTGAGAAAAAAGGGCCAAAGAGATAATTCTGCAGCCGTTTCTCAAGGCGTTTGTCTTTCTCACGATCGTTTTTAAGAATGTATTTTTTACCCTCGTATTCCACCACGGCGACTGTTCTGTCTTCATTGCCACTGCCCAACGAGAGCGACGTTAACTCACCGGCCAGATATTTTTTTAATACCTCACCAAAGCGAACGCCAGTGTCCTTCTCATAAATCGTGAAGCCGTTTTCTTTACTGGTAACGATAGGCATATCAATTCCGGTCGGATGATTACGTGCGTAATGATTATCTGCCGCATTATACCTTAACCCGAAACCGCCTGCTGTCGTCAAAGCTTAACATTCAGTGATTATTCTTAATCTGCTTTTATTTTAGATTTGTAAATCAATCAGATAAGCGAACCGCGTTGGTTCTTAAGTCTTTCTTAAGGAATAGCGCGTAAAACATAGCTGCATATCCATTATTAAGCAGGTAATTACTATGATGATTAGCTCAGGCAAACTTAGCGTCATTATCCCTCTTTATAACGCAGGTGAGGCTTTTGCCGCCTGTATGGAGTCGCTGGTGGCTCAGAGCTGGAGCGCTCTGGAAATTATTATTGTTAATGATGGCTCAACAGACTGTTCTGTCGATATCGCGCAGCATTATGCAGACAAATACGGGCATGTTCAGCTGATCACGCAGGCAAATGCGGGCGCATCAGTCGCTCGTAATCGCGGGATCGACGTCGCGACGGGTGAGTATGTTGCCTTTGTCGATGCTGACGATTTGACCTATCCCACGATGTACGAAACGTTAATGACTATGGCGCTGCGCGATAATCTTGATGTAGCACAGTGCAATGCCGACTGGTGTGACAGCGCGACCGGCGACTGCTGGCAGTCGATCCCGACAGACAGATTACGTTCAACAGACATTCTCAGCGGTCCGGACTGGCTGCGGATGGCGCTGGCCTCCCGGCGCTGGACGCACGTGGTCTGGATGGGCGTTTATCGCCGCCAGATGCTGGAACAATGTGGATTGTCATTTATCCCGGGCCTGCATCATCAGGATATTTTATGGACTACCGAGTGTTTGTTTAACGCGCGCCGCGTACGTTATACCGAAGAATCGCTGTATAAATATTTCCTGCACGATGCGTCGGTCAGCCGCCTTAAACGACAGGGGCAGAAAAATCTGGCTTACCAGCGGCACTATATGAAGATCACGCGCCTACTGGAAAAGCTTAATCGCGATTATGCCAACAAAATCACTATCTACCCTGAATTTCATCAGCAAATCGTTTATGAAGCATTACGCGTATGCCACTCCGTACGTAAAGAGCGCGATCCGATGATCCGCCAGCGTATGATTGCTGAGATTTTTACTTCCGGCATGTACAAACGGCTGGTAACAAACGTGCGTAGCCCGAAACTGGCCTATCAGGCACTGCTGTGGTCACTACGGCTGTGGAAGTGGCGTGACCGGACGCTATGCATCCGGCGTCTTGCCCGGCAGGCGGTTAACCTGCGCTAACCGCGAGGTTATTGGGGGCGACTCCAGCCCTGCCACTGGTGCTGAAAATACTGTACCAGGGTGCTCTGGCTGATGCTCTCCCCGATCACGCTAAAGAAACGTGTGGCGTAAACCGGCTCCGTTTTCTGCTTTGGTTTACAGAGCTTCACGCCGCGAAACGGATTACGCGGCGTCCCGGGTACGCTGTTTTTTGGCGCGGTGTTGTTGGGTGTTGAAGTGTCAATTTGCGGCTCATTCAGCAGATCGCTTGGCCGGACCAGAGTGATATCCGGCGGCAGGTTATACACCATTTGTTGCAGTACGCGAACGGTAGTCGGATGGGGATGCCCGATAGCAATGGCTGAGCCATTGCGCCGTGCCAGTTCAACCGCGCGCGTGAACTGAACACGAATATCTGCCTCTTTCTGCGTATCATCAAGAAAAACCCGGCGCTTAATCACTTTTACGCCGGTGCCGCTGGCGGCACGCATTGCCTGACTGTTACCAATCGTCATGCTGTCAAGAAAGTAGAGGTTGTAGCGGCTCAGCGCCTGCATGACCTTCTGCATTCCGAACAGACTGGAGGTCATCGCGCTGCCCATATGATTATTCAGCCCAACGGCGTAAGGAACGTCATCTACCGCTTCACGCACGATCCGCTCAATTTCAGCGCTGCTCATATCCGGGCGCAGAGTATCTTTTTCCAGCGGCTGCTTACTCAGCGGGGCCATGGGTAGATGGATTAACACTTCATGACCGCTATTATGCGCTTTGGTCGCCATTTCCCGGGCGTGCGGCGCATTAGGTAACACGGCGACGCTAATGGCAGAAGGAAGGTCCAGGACCTGGTTTTCATTGTGCGGACGGTAACCGAAATCATCAATGACAATAGCCAGTTTACCCGCATAAACCGGTGCAATTATGGCTAACACACCGGCAGTACCAACAACAAGTCGACGAAATTGAAGCAAAACTTATCTTCCCAACCACGGCAGTGGATTGACCGCCTGACCCTGGCGGCGAATTTCGAAATAGAGTGAAGGTCTGCCCTGACCCCCACTATTGCCCACCAGCGCGATTGCCTGACCGGCACGCACCTGGGTGCCGGTGCTAACCAGCGCGCTTTGATTATAGCCGTAAAGACTCATATCGCCTTTTCCGTGCTCCACGACCACCACCAGGCCATAGCCCTGTAGCCAGTCAGCGAGGATCACGCGACCATCCGCGATGGCTTTAACCTCTGAACCTTCAGACGCGCCGATAACCATCCCTTTCCAGCGTAGTTCGCCCTGAAGCTGTTCGCCATAGCGGTGCAGGGTGGGACCACGTACCGGCCAGTAAGCCTGGCCGCGGGGTGAACCCAGACCGCCAGTACGTGACATCAGGGAGCGTTCGTTTTCCGTCGGTTTATACGTGGTGCCTTTGTTGGTGGCTTCTTTCTGACGGCTGCGGACGGCTTCCGCTTCACGCGCTTCCTGTTCGGCACGTGCTTTGGCTGCTGCGGCTGCACGGGCAATACTGTTACGCAGGCGTGATTCGTTAGCGCGCATTTCGCTTAACTGCTGCTGCCCCTGCTGGATAGAAGACTCGAGGCCAGAAAGCGTCTTTTTACGCTCGTTTCGCGCCTGCTCAAGCTTCGCCTGCTGAGCACGCTGCTCATAAAGCAGGGTCTGCTGCTGACTTTGCTTATCTTCCAGTTCGGCTTTCTGCGCATCGACTTCAGCCCGCGTCTGCTTAAGCTGGGCGATAGTTTCCTGGCGCGCCTGGTTAAGATAACCAAAATAAGCCTGCAAACGCTGTCCACGTTGCCCTTCCTCACCGCTCAACACGAATTGCAGCCCGGAGTGCTCTCCCTGACGGAACGCGGCATCCAGCTGCGCGGCAAGATTACGCTCCTGAGCCGCACGCTGCTGTTCAAGGCGGGCAATAGAGGCGTTCATGTCAGCGATTTGCTTATTTAACTGGGTAAGACTGGTTTCGGTTTCACGCAGCTGACGGGCGGCGGCGGCAATTGCTTCTTCCTGCTGTTTAAGCAAGTTGAGCAAGGCTGCACGCTGCTGCTGCTGTTTTTGTACCGCCCGCTGTTTGGCAGCGATATCGGCCTGAATATTTTTTAGCTGATCGCGATCGTCAGCGTGGGCGGGAAAGGCGCACAGCAATACGCCAGCGCTAAGCGCGCTGGCGTAAAAAGCGGATCTGACTGCCGTCACCATCCGATTATATGAAAAAATCACCGTTCCCCTCATGGGGAGGGATTATTCCACGATGAACAGCGGCTTACCAGTCATCTGTTGCGGGATTTCCATCCCCATAAGCGACAGCATGGTTGGCGCGAGGTCAGAAAGCTTGCCGCCCTCTACCGCTTTTACGTTTTTGTCGCCGACATAAATCAGTGGAACCGGCAGGCTGGTATGCGCGGTATGCGCCTGACCGGTGGCCGGATCGCGCATCTGTTCTGCGTTACCATGGTCGGCGGTGATCAGCAGTTGACCGCCAACAGACTGGACGGCACGGGTCACCTGTGCAACGCAGTCATCCAGCGCTTCAACCGCTTTAACAGCGGCTTCCATCACGCCGGTATGACCGACCATATCGCCGTTCGGGTAGTTACAGATGATGGTGTCATACTTGCCGCTTTCGATAGCGCCCACCAGTTTTTCGGTCAGTTCACCAGAGCTCATTTCAGGTTGCAGATCGTAGGTTGCCACTTTCGGCGAGTTGATCAGAATACGGTCTTCGCCGTTGAACGGTTCTTCAACTCCGCCGTTAAAGAAAAACGTTACATGAGCATATTTTTCAGTTTCAGAAATGCGCAGCTGAGTTTTATCATGTTTCGCCATCCATTCGCCGTAGGTATTTTCCAGCGAAGACGGCGGATAAGCAACGGCGGTGCTGATATCAGCTGCATATTCCGTCAGCATCACGAAATCACCGAGGGAAACGGTTTTCTTACGGGTGAAACCGTCGAAATCAGCGTTAACAAAGGCGCGAGTGATTTCACGCGCGCGGTCGGCGCGGAAGTTCATGAAAATCAGCGCATCGCCGTCTTGCATCGCGGCATCGGGCTGGCCTTCAGCGCGAATAATGGTCGCTTTAACAAACTCGTCATTCTCATCGCGTGCGTAGGCTGCCTGTAAACCGGCAACGGCCGTATCCGCCTGAAAATCGCCTTTGGCCTGAGTCATCAGATCGTAGGCCTGTTCAACGCGATCCCAGCGGTTATCGCGGTCCATGGCGTAGTAGCGACCAATAATGGATGCCACGCGGCCTTTACCCAGCGCCGCAAATTTATCTTCGAATTTCTTCAGCGAACTTTCTGCGCTGCGCGGCGGGGTATCGCGACCATCGAGGAAAGCGTGCAGATAAATTTTCTCTGCACCACGCTCCGCGGCCAGTTCAACCATTGCCAGAATGTGATCTTCATGACTGTGAACACCGCCTGCGGAAAGCAGCCCCATAATGTGTACCGCGTTACCTGCGGCTGCCGCTTTTTCTACTGCGCCAGTCAGTACCGGGTTTGCAAAGAACGCACGTTCTTTAATTTCGACGTCCAGACGAGTCAGGTCCTGATAAACAATGCGGCCTGCGCCAAGGTTCACGTGGCCCACTTCGGAGTTGCCCATCTGCCCGTCCGGCAGACCGACTTCCAGCCCGGAAGCATCGATCAGCGTATGCGGCTGTTTTGCCCACAGGGCATCCATTACTGGCGTTTTTGCAGCGAAAATAGCGTTATCTTGCTTATCTTCGCGATAACCATAGCCATCCAGAATGACCAGTACCATTGGTTTTTTAGACATCGACATTGTGGCAACCTCATGCTCATGAGCCAAAAAAAGTTGCGTAATATTACTTCAACTGAATCGATTAAATAGCCGCAGAAGATCAAAGAAAGCGGCTGCATTGCTGTTTGATTGCCTTACGGACGACAAATTTTTCCGTGATGCGCCGCAGAAAATGCATAACATCACGATGGCTGGCTGTATTTGCCACACTGCACAGGTATACTCCCTCCCTGGTTTTTCTATCACTACGTCGGGAGTTGTTACCCCCATGCAAGAAATTATGCAATTTGTTAGTCGTCACCCCATACTGTGTATCGCGTGGGTGGCATTGCTGGTGGCTGTACTGTTCACCACCTTTAAAAGCCTCACCTCTTCTGTGAAAGTCATTACGCGCGGTGAAGCAACCCGTCTTATTAATAAAGAAGACGCTGTCGTCGTCGATCTGCGCCAGCGTGACGACTTCCGTAAAGGGCATATTGCGGGTTCTCTCAACGTGCTGGCTGCCGAAATCAAAGCAAATAACGTGGGTGAGCTTGATAAACACAAAGATAAACCCATTATTGTTGTTGATGGCACAGGTATGCAGGCGGCGGAATCAGCCAGCGCGCTGACGAAAGCCGGTTACGCGAAGGTTTTCGTACTGAAAGAAGGTGTGGCTGGCTGGAGCGGTGAGAACCTGCCCCTGGTACGCGGTAAATAACCCGGAGAGACGATAATGGCCAATATTGAGATCTATACCAAAGCAACTTGCCCGTTCTGCCACCGTGCGAAAGCGCTGCTGGACAGCAAAGGCGTGACGTTTGAAGAATTGCCTATTGATGGCGATGCGCATAAACGCGACGAAATGATCCAACGCAGTGGCCGCACGACCGTTCCGCAGATTTTTATTGATGCGCAGCACATTGGTGGCTGTGACGACTTGTATGCGCTTGACGCACGTGGTGGACTGGAACCGCTGCTGCGTTAACGTCTGCACACATCATTCAGGATGGCATCAGGGATGCACCCGGAAGGATGAAATATATTTTAAGGACAACACTAAAGGGTTTTGTACATGTCAGAACAAAATAATACTGAGATGGCTTTTCAGATTCAGCGTATCTACACCAAAGATATCTCATTTGAAGCACCTAACGCGCCGCACGTGTTTCAGAAAGACTGGCAGCCGGAAGTTAAACTGGATCTGGATACGGCGTCCAGCCAGCTGGCTGAAGGTATCTACGAAGTCGTACTGCGTGTGACCGTGACGGCCTCTCTTGGTGAAGAAACTGCATTCCTGTGTGAAGTACAGCAGGGCGGTATTTTCTCCATCGAAGGTATTGATGGTACGCAGATGGCACATTGCCTGGGTGCATATTGCCCGAACATCCTGTTCCCGTATGCCCGCGAATGCATCACCAGCCTGGTATCTCGTGGTACCTTCCCGCAGCTTAACCTCGCACCGGTCAACTTCGATGCGCTGTTCATGAACTATTTGCAGCAGCAGGCTGGCGAAGGTGAAGGTGCTGAAGAACATCAGGATGCCTGATGAGCGAAAGTAACGCTTCAATGACTGTGATCGGTGCCGGCTCGTACGGCACCGCTCTTGCTATTACCCTGGCAAGAAACGGGCACCAGGTCATTTTGTGGGGCCACGATCCAAAACATATCGCGATGCTCGAGCACGATCGCTGCAACGTCGCGTTTCTTCCTGATGTTCCTTTTCCGGACACGTTACGCCTTGAAAGTGATTTAGCCACCGCGCTGTCGGCCAGCCGCAATATTCTGGTGGTTGTGCCAAGCCATGTCTTCGGCGAAGTTCTCCGTCAAATTAAACCGCTAATGCGTGCAGATGCGCGTCTGGTGTGGGCGACAAAAGGGCTGGAAGCAGAAACAGGACGGCTGTTGCAGGATGTGGCGCGTGAAGCACTGGGTGACAATATCCCGCTGGCGGTGATTTCAGGCCCTACCTTCGCCAAAGAGCTGGCAGCAGGATTGCCGACGGCTATTTCACTGGCAGCGACCGATAGCGAATTCTCCGACGATCTCCAGCAGCTTCTACACTGCGGTAAAAGCTTCCGCGTTTATAGCAATCCGGACTTTATTGGCGTGCAGCTGGGCGGGGCGGTAAAAAACGTCATCGCTATTGGAGCCGGCATGTCAGACGGTATTGGCTTTGGTGCCAATGCGCGTACCGCGTTAATTACCCGCGGCCTGACGGAAATGTCGCGTTTAGGGGCTGCTTTGGGAGCCGATCCCGCAACCTTCATGGGTATGGCAGGCCTGGGCGACCTTGTCCTGACCTGTACTGACAATCAGTCACGCAACCGTCGTTTCGGCATGATGCTCGGTCAGGGCATGGACGTGCAGGGTGCGCAGGACCAGATTGGCCAGGTTGTTGAAGGCTACCGCAATACCAAAGAAGTCCGCGCGCTGGCGCACCGCTTCGGGGTCGAAATGCCCATCACTGAGGAAATTTATCAGGTATTGTATTGCGGTAAAAACGCACGCGAGGCAGCATTGACCTTATTAGGTCGTTCGCGTAAGGACGAGCGCAGCAGCAACTAGCCGCAGAGAACACTGTTATTTCAGATACGGCCAGCGCAGAACTGGCCGATAGTCTACATCCGCCTGGAGTCAGCAATGCCGTGTGAAGAACTGGATATCGTCTGGAACAATATTAAAGCCGAAGCAAGAGCGCTGGCGGACTGTGAGCCAATGCTGGCCAGCTTTTATCACGCGACGTTACTGAAGCATGAAAATCTTGGCAGCGCATTAAGCTATATGCTGGCGAATAAGCTGGCATCCCCTATCATGCCTGCTATTGCTATCCGCGAAGTCGTGGAAGAAGCCTACGCGGCGGACCCGGAAATGATTGCCTCCGCCGCCTGCGATATTCAGGCCGTGCGCACCCGCGATCCGGCCGTCGACAAATATTCGACGCCGCTGCTGTACCTGAAAGGATTTCACGCGCTTCAGGCTTACCGTATCGGCCACTGGCTATGGCATCAGGGCCGCCAGGCGCTGGCTATTTTTCTGCAAAATCAGATCTCCGTTTCTTTCCAGGTCGATATTCATCCGGCGGCAACCATTGGTCACGGGATCATGCTCGATCATGCGACCGGAATTGTTGTTGGTGAGACGGCGGTCATTGAAAACGATGTATCAATTTTGCAATCGGTGACCCTGGGCGGGACCGGTAAAACCAGCGGCGACCGTCATCCTAAAATTCGCGAAGGCGTGATGATTGGCGCAGGGGCGAAAATCCTCGGCAATATTGAAGTTGGGCGCGGCGCCAAGATTGGCGCGGGTTCTGTGGTCTTACAACCTGTTCCCCCACATACCACGGTTGCCGGTGTTCCGGCACGGATCGTCGGTAAACCAGAGTCAGATAAACCGGCGATGGATATGGACCAGCATTTTAGCGCGCACAATGGTTTTGAGTTCGGGGACGGAATTTAGCTTTCGCGTCATGATGCCCGGTGGCGCTATGCTTACCGGGCCTGCGATACGGTGCCTCAGGTTCTTAACACTGCGCCCGGATACCCAAGTTGCCGCCAGGCTTCATATACCACGACCGACACTGAATTAGACAAATTCATGCTACGGCTGTCGGGCATCATTGGAATACGAATTTTTTGCTCCGCAGGCAGTGCCTCAAGAATGCTGGCAGGCAAACCACGGGTCTCGGGACCGAACATCAGATAATCGCCCTCCTGATAACGCACTGCACTGTGCGCTGGCGTGCCTTTCGTCGTGAGTGCAAACAGCCGCTGCGGCTTCTCTGCCTCGATAAATGCAGCATGATCCTGATGACGTACAACGGCGGTGAACTCATGGTAATCCAGACCAGCACGACGTAAACGCTTGTCATCCCAGGTAAAACCCATAGGCTCAATAATGTGCAGACGAAAGCCGGTGTTGGCACACAGACGGATAATGTTTCCCGTATTCGGCGGGATTTCTGGTTCGAATAAAACGATGTTCAGCATACTGCCCCCTTAAATAGCCGGGGCAGAATAGCAGATATTTTCCGGAGTCCGTAGCGGCGGGCTAATCCCGTACTACGCTCAACGCCCTTTCCCTCAGGAAGAGGGCTGGTGTGAGGGGGAATTGCTGTGCGTCAGCGGCGCGAGAGCGTTCGGCAGCGCTTTATCCAGTTCGCGTACCAGTGACGCCCCGGTGATCTCCGCAATCGACTTCGCCCCGGTCAGCGTCATCGCAACGCGCATCTCTTTTTCAATCAGGTTCAGCAGATTAGTAACGCCTGCCTGTCCATGGGTTGCCAGCGCGTAAAGATACGCCCGACCAAGCAGCACCGTATCTGCGCCCAGGGCGATCATTCGTACTACGTCCAGACCGTTACGAATACCGCTATCAGCCAGAATAGCGATGTCACCCTTTACCGCATCGGCGATGGCGGGTAGCGCCCGGGCTGAAGAGAGAACGCCATCAAGCTGGCGACCGCCGTGGTTAGACACCACGATCCCGTCCGCGCCAAAGCGTACCGCGTCACGGGCATCTTCGGCATCGAGAATTCCTTTGATCACCATCGGACCGTCCCAGAATTCGCGTATCCACTCCAGATCTTTCCACGAAATAGACGGATCGAAATTGTTCGCCAGCCAGCCAATATAATCTTCAAGCCCGGTCGGTTTGCCCAGATAAGCAGAAATATTGCCCAGATCGTGCGGACGGCCGTTAACACCTACGTCCCATGCCCACTGCGGATGAGTAACGGCCTGCCAGTAGCGACGCATAGCAGCGTTGGCACCGCTCATCCCTGAGTGCGCATCACGGTAACGTGCGCCCGGGGTGGGCATATCTACGGTGAATACCAGCGTCGAACAGCCTGCTGCCTTCGCCCGCTCAAGTGCATTGCGCATAAATCCCCGATCGCGCAGGACGTAAAGCTGAAACCACATCGGGCGCGTCATCGTTGGCGCAACTTCTTCAATAGGGCAGACCGAAACGGTGGAAAGCGTGAACGGAATACCTTTCGCATCGGCGGCGGCGGCGGCCTGCACCTCTCCACGTCGGGCGTACATGCCGCACAAACCCACCGGGGCCAGTGCAACCGGCATAGCGAGTTTTTCGTTAAATAGCGTTGTCTCAAGGCTTAAATCAGACATGTTCTTCAGCACGCGCTGGCGCAGGGCTATCTGCGACAAATCTTCTACATTGCGGCGCAGGGTATATTCGGCGTAGGCCCCTCCGTCGATGTAATGAAATAAAAACGGCGGCAGGATACGCCGGGCGGCGGCCCGGTAGTCGCTGGCGGCAGAAATAATCATGCTTTACTCTCCCCTGAAATATCATTCTGATCGCCGGGCAGGCGGGTAATTCGCGCCTGCCGGGCCTGATCTTCATCGAATTGTTTAATCGTGGTGTGAACGAAACCGAGATGCGCCATCATGGCTTTACGTGCGCCGTCGGCATCACCCGCGAGGATCGCCTCCATTACGCCCAGATGCTGCTCAGTCAGGCGGACAAAAACCGGCGGGACCTGGTACATCCGCTGGCGACTTTGCTTAACGGATGACTGCAACAGGTCAAAAAAACCGCGCATAGTTTGTAGCAGTACGATGTTATGCGACGCTTCGGCAATGGCGAGATGAAAACGCACATCGGCCTGCGACGCCAAATCCGGATCGTCACTGAGCGTCGCATCAAAGCAGAATTTAATTTTCTCTTTATCCGCAGTCGTAGCGCGTAACGCCGCGTGCCACGCGGTGCTAGCCTCGATGGCATGACGCGCTTCAAGAATATCAAAGCTATAGTCCGGGTCGTCGGCCAGCAGCATTTTCAGTGGCTGGACGATATTCTGATCGGTCCAGCGTTCATGCTGCCAGCGAACAAAGGTCCCGCCACCGCGACGGCTTAACAGCAAGCCTTCACTGTTAAGGCAGGCAATTGCCTCGCGCAGAGAATTACGCGACACCCCAAGCTGCACGGCGAGTTGACGTTCGGAGGGTAAACGCGTACCCGCCTCCAGCTGCTGTTCATCAATCATGGCCCGCAGGCGTTCAGCTACGTTATCAGCCAGTCTTTTCGGCATAATAATCACGGTATCATCCAGGTTAAAACGTACGCCTGAAGCGTCGTGATAACGCCCACCATACAGGTGAAAATCAGGCTATGTTTGACGGTAAAACGGAAGAGATCTGACTCTCTGCCCACCAGCCCTACCGCGGCACAGGCAATGGCGATGGACTGCGGCGAAATCATCTTACCGGTCACACCGCCGGTAGTGTTGGCCGCGACCAGCAGAACATCAGATACGCCGATTTGCTGTGCAGCAGTGGCCTGTAGCGCGGCGAACAGCGCATTTGATGAGGTATCAGAACCGGTCAGGAAAACGCCGAGCCAGCCGAGGAACGGTGAAAAGAAGGTAAATGCGCTGCCGGTATGGGCCAGAGCCAGGGCCAGCGTTGAAGACAGGCCAGAGTAGTTCGAGATAAACGCGAATGCCAGTACCATGCCAATCGAGTAGATCGGTAAGGCCAGTTCTTTTAAGGTGCTGCCAAAGGTATGCAGTGCGGCTGCCGGTTTCATCTTCAACCAGAGGACAGACAGCAGCGCGGCAAACAGAATTGCCGTACCGGTTGCCGAGAACCAGTCAAATTTATATACCGCCGCATAGGCGGTAGCGTCGTGAACCACCGGTGGCATTCGGGCAACCAGTTTATCAAGGAACGGTACCGGGATATTCACTACCCAGTGGTACATTGCGCCGCCAGGGGCAAACAGCGCCTTAAAAGGAGGAATGCTCCAGAGCGTGACGGTGGCGGTCAGGAACAGGAACGGTGACCACGCGCGCAGGATCTGCCCCGGCGTGTAACGTATGCGATCGCGTGAGGGATCAATCTGCTCCGCGCCCGTATCGTCAAAGCGGAAAATACGTACCGGCTGCCAGCGTTTGAGGAACAGCGTCAGACAAATCAATGAAACCAGCGACGAGATAATGTCCGGCAGTTCGGGACCAATAAAGTTGGAGCTTAAATACTGGGCAATAGCAAACGAGCCACCTGCGACCATTACCGCAGGCCAGGTTTCTTTGATCCCGCGCCAGCCGTCCATAATCCCCATGATCCAGAACAGTACGATAATAGTCAGAAATGGTAGCTGACGACCCACCATCTGCCCAATCTCAAAGCTATCCAGTCCGGTGACCTGACCGGCGACCAGAATCGGAATGCCCATCGCACCAAAAGCGACCGGCGCAGTATTCACAATCAGACACAGCCCGGCGGCATACAGCGGATTAAAGCCGAGGCCGACCAGCAGCGCGGCGGTAATCGCCACCGGCGCGCCAAAGCCCGCCGCACCTTCGAGGAATGCGCCAAACGAAAAGCCAACAATCAGCATTTGCAGGCGTTGATCGGGAGTAATCGACAGAATCGATGAGCGAATAATGTCGAACTGCCCGGTTTTGACCGAGATTTTATACACGAATACGGCGGCAATAATGATCCAGGCGATAGGCCACAAACCATAGAAAAAGCCGTATACCACCGACGCCAGCGCGCGATCTACGGGCATTTTGTAGAAAAACAGCGCCACCAGCAGGGCAATAATGACGGTGTAGGTTGCGGCGATGTAGCCCTTTAGCTTGAGCTTAATCAGCGCAACAAAGAAAAAAAGAATCGGGAGTGAGGCGATCAGGCTGGATAGCCAGATATTACCAGCCGGATCGTAATTCTGTTGCCAAAGATTCATGCAGGTCTCCTGAGGCCCACTCTTACGCAGCGCAGTGAGTCTGCGCTCATTACTGCGTCACATTCTGTGTAAAAGTGGTCCTGCCAATATGCGGGTTGAGGGTCACGACACTGAAAGGTTAATCAAATGTTATGCATAAGCAATGAATGTGTGAGAGGTAATTAAGGATTTGTGAAGTGCGAAGGGGTTGAAGAGGAGATTGGTAGGACCAATACGTAGCCCTCTCCAGAAGAGAGGGATGTGCGGGCTACAAAATATGAAGGGCTGATATACTGGAAGATGATTTCAATGCTTCTTTAAGAAGCTGTTCCCAGTTATCCGGCGGACGCTTCTTATTAAGCATGTTATTAAAAACGGTATAAGCGTCTGCGTGTGAATTTCGGGCGCGTAGTGTTTTATCGTCATTCATCCAGGCAAGAATAATAATTTTGTGCTGGTCGCTGTAGCGAAAAAATAATCGGTATTGCTGCAAAAATTTTGCTCTTCGCCAGTGGCTGTAGCTTTTTCCGAGAGTATGGCCCTGACGAAAGCGCTCATCTCCCGGATCCACGGTAATAAGTGTATCAATTACTTTGACAGTAGCAGCCAGACGACGTGCGCATTTTTTCTTTTTCCAGTCATCAGGAAATTTTATTGCTGCGGTTTTAACTTCGGCAATCAGGGATAGCATTTGATCCTGAAAACACGGATTGATAAATACACGCCATCCGTTAATGGTTATACATTCCTTGTTCATTCCTTAATCGTCTCCTTCCAGCGGTGCATCTAAATCAATATCAATATCTGAAATTAATTCACGGGCACTTTGCATTAATACAGGAGTTAACGGAACGATATGGGCTGGATTTTCTGTCATATCCTGCTCGAGAAAGCTAAGAAATTTATCCATGACAGGATCGGATATATCTTCGTTTTCAAGCCGTGAGATCAGCACTTTTCCTTCTGCAATAACCTGATAATGAATGCGATCTTTGCCAGGGCTGAGTTTCAGCGCATCGCGGATTGGGGCGGGAATGGTGGTTTGGCTGCGGATGGTTAAACCCGAATCGGTTTCAAGAACTACATCCTGAGATGAATAGCTAACCATATTCGCTCCTGAGAGAGTTAATTTATGCTCTCAGGATAATGCAGATGCATTGTGATCGCAATGCATCTGCATTGTGAAGCAAAAATGGAGGGAGGCTTAAAATTCGCCCTTTGCGAAGCCGGTGACCTCTTTCAGCCCCATTTCGCGGCCCAGTGCGGTCATCGGGTGAACCACCACCAGCCCACGGACGCTTTTTTTCAGCTTGCCCATGTCGGCCTGCTCTTTTTTGGTGATGGCGCGGCGGAACGGCAGCTTGCTCAGTTTTTGGGCTTCAGCGCTCAGCTTCTGGCTATGGACGCCGCGCAAACGGATGATTTCCGCTTCCAGGGTTTCTTTCTCTTTTTCCAGCTCGGCGTACTTTTCCGCGCCTTCAATCAGCGACAGATCGGCTTGCTGGTGGCGGATCAGATCGAGACGGTCGCTCAGGCGTTTAATTTCGTTTTTTTCGACTTCTTTCATAACAAATAACTCTACATCGGGATGATTGTGCTAAGGATACACCAATGTTCGCGAGGTTACTTCTGAAAGGCTTTTTTTAAGCTGATACGGGAGATCAGCTCGGTCAGTGAAAGTACCATTGTGGAGCGAACAACCTGCTGATAACGCTGATTTTGCATTGCCAGTAACTCTGTGTCGCTGTGGTCAAACTGCGGTGCGGCGGGTAGGGCAGTGACGCAGTGTAGCTCACCAAAGGGTCCGAGGATCTCATCGTCGGTAAAGATATACTCATTACCGTCGTGATTAAGCTCCTCACGCAGGGCCATTAACAGCTCGGCGTCTTCGTATTCATGCCGGCTAATCACGCCAAGACCATAAATAAGCTTCAGGCGCACGGAAAGATCGCCCAGCGGACCATTACCGTCCAGCAGCGGTTCAACCGCGTATTTCACCGCGTAGTCGTCTTTACGAAATACCCGCATCACCAGAATATTGACTGCCTCGGTAAGGAGTTCCACGGCGGCAATCAAAAAGCTTCTTACGGTTTTGCCAGCATTCAGACGCTCAAGCACACGGTTTTCAAAGGCCTGGGTTTCTTCCATTATTGCCTGCATATCTGACAATCTAGTATGTTGGCGCAGGATATCCTGCGCCAGAGTGGTCATCATTTGGTGGCGTTGTATTCAGCAACAGCCTGACTAACAACATCGCTGTTGGCGTCCAGACCAGAAAGCTGCGCTAACGCGGCCTGTGGGCCTTTTTCATCAATGAGCGCAACCAGTTCCTGCGCCTGCGGATCCTGCTCACTGCGATAATGCATCGCGGCAGCAATTCCCTTCACCAGGTTTGCGTGCGGCAAATCATACTCCAGCGTGCCCAGCAGCGGTTTGATTAAGCGATCGCCGGCGCTCAGTTTACGCAGCGGCTGACGGCCTACGCGCTCTACATCATCTTTCAGGTACGGGTTCTCAAAACGTCCGAGGATTTTGTGGATGTAGGCAGCGTGTTTGTCAGCATCA